>DROW01000059.1 GCA_011388675.1 Chloroflexota bacterium
CGCACCTCGTCGTCGGCCTGGTTCATCATCCGGAAGAACCGGCTGAACAGATGTTGCTGCACCTCGCTCGGGATGCCCACGCCCGTATCGGCGACTTCCAGCACCACCTCGTCCCCCTGGCGGAAGAGCCGCACCGACACCTCTCCCTCGGGAGGGGTGTACTGCTGCGCGTTGCGGACAAGGTTGATGATCGCCCAGCGAAGCCGCCGGGCGTCGGCGAGGATGATGGGCAGATCGTCAGCGACCTCTACACGAAGCCGCAGCCGCTTTTCCTCCATCGTCGGTCGCCACTCGTCGACGATCTCCCGAACCAACGGAGCGAGGTCGCAGGGGCGGCGCTGGACCCACAGCCGCTCGCCTGCCTCGATCTCCGAAAAGTCGAGCAAGGTGTTGATCATCCCGATGAGGTTGTCGGTGTGGCGGTCGATGGTCTGCAGGAACCTCCGCTGCTCCTCGGTCAGCCCCTCCTCCCCCAGCCTCAGGAGAAGGGTAACGTACCCCTTGATCGCCGTGAGCGGGGTACGCAACTCGTGCGAGACGTGGGCGATGAAGGCATCCTTCAGACGCTCCGCCTCCACCTCGGCGGTCACATCCCGAAGGACGATGACCGTGCCCAGATACTCCCCCTCATCGGTCCGCACGGCCGCTGAGTGGGCACTGATGACCTTCTTCCCCACCTCAAATCGACGGCTCTCCAAGAGCCAGGGGTTGGACTCGGCATCCGCAGCCAGTTCCTTCTCCTCGGTTACGGACAACTCCCGCAGCGGGCCGAACTGGAAGTTAGCCGCCAGTTCCTCCAGCAACTCCTCCGCGGCCTTGTTGAGTGGGATCAGGTTCCCATCCACATCCTCCAAGATGACGCCGTCGCCGATGCTGGCGAGGATGGACCGCATCCGTCCGGCGGATTCTTTGTAGGCGCGCAGCAGCCTCTCCAGCGCGCGAGTCCGCTCCGCCAGCCGCTCGGTCATCCGGTCGAACGCGGTGGCCAGGACGCCGATCTCGTCCCTGCTCTTGATGCCCGTTCGCTGCTCCAGGTCGCCCTCCGCCACCGCCTGGGAGGTACGGACCAGCCGCCCCAGCGGCCCGGTGATCTGGCGGGCGATGGCGTAGCCGATCAGGATGACGGAGACCATCGCGGCGGTGAAGAGGAGGGCATAGGTGTTCCGGCTGGTAGCGCCCGCGCTGAGGATGAAATCCATCGGCAAGCCGACGGAAAAGACGCCGATCCGGTCGTTGCCGATGGCGATGGGGCCGTAGGCAAGACGGTACATCCGTCCGCGGACGGCGACGTTCTTGCCGACGGTGATGCCCGTACTCCACAGGACCTGCTGATAGGTCTCCGGGGAGATCGCCAGCGCGTCCAGGACACTGGAGAGGAGCGTCTTCTCCTCTTCCTCTTCCGTGGGGAGCAAAAACGTGCTGCCCGCCGTCTTCACCCCCTGCCCCTCGTCCAAGTAAACCGTCACGTGGGCGAGGGAAGTCTGCTTGAGGAGGGGGAGAAGGATATCCAGGGACGTACCGATGATTGCGACGCCCACCA
Organism: Chloroflexota bacterium; assembly: GCA_011388675.1. Taxonomy (GTDB): domain Bacteria; phylum Chloroflexota; class Anaerolineae; order B4-G1; family DUEL01; genus DUEL01. The sequence continues at coordinate 1,541 of DROW01000059.1, forward strand.
GTTGCCCATCCGGCCCCAGGGGGACTGCGGTGAAGTAATAGTACCGCTGATCGACGGGATGGAGGCCAATTCCGCGCCGTGGGGGACCGTTCGGGTCTCCGTCGTCCAGGACCGACCGGACGAGCCAGAGGTCGGAAAGGTTCTCCGGCTCCCCCAGCCGGACGATCGTCCCATCCGGCTGCTTGAGGGCGTGGAGCATCAGGCGGCCCTCGGTGTCCACGACGATGAGACATTCCGACTTCCACCCGGCGAGCAAGGGCATCCCCAGGCGGGAGACCGCCTCGGCGTCGTGGGCGGACAGGGCCTCGGCCATCCCCTCGGTGTAAGCCAGGACGCGCCCCGCCCGCAGGTGGTCCTCCTCCTTCTCCACCCAGGCGTCGGAGACCACCCGGCCCGCCTCGAGGAGATGGTTAGTCAGTCGCTCCTCCAGCGAGCCAGCGACCAGGTTGGTCACCACATAGGTGCCGACCGCGGCCACGATGAGCGTGAGGATCAGGTAGGGGAGGACGATCTTGTTACGGATGCTCAACGCCGGCAGCGGCCATTGGAAGGGGGGGGTGGCTTTCGGATCCTCCATCACCTGCCTTTTCCTGGAACCTGGTGCACTGTGCCGACGTTGCATCGGCCCCGGCCGCGAGTCCTGGCGGCGCGCTTTAACCGGTGTTTGATACTTTTGATCTTATTGTACAGGGCCTATCCCTGGCTGGCATTACAACACTGTTACGAACCGGTTGCGCGATACCCGCGGTGGCGGGGGAAGGTACCGCGCAAGAACGATCAACTACACGGCCTTCGACACGACGATTGGTGTAAGCAGACCACGCCGCAAAGGGGTGAACAGGCCTCTACCACCAGAGCACTGCCGACGATGGAGAACGGAGGGGGGAAGCGCCCAGGCCTACGCTTCCTCAAAAGGGACCACTTCCCCTTCGGGGGTCAACTGTCGGATCTTCAGTTCGGCCTCGTCCAACCGACGGTTACAGTGAGCCGCCAGGGCCTGTCCACGCTCGTAGAGCGCCAGGCTCTCCTCCAGGGTCAACCCCCCCGCCTCCAGTTTCCGCACCGTCTCCTCCAGTTCGGCAAAGGCCTCTTCGAAGGTCAATTCCTCAACCGGTCTCATCGGATCGATGTCCTGCGTCATCCGTCGTTGATCTGGCCCAGCCGCGGTTTTGCCAGGATCTCCATCACCCGCAGGTCGAAGAACGCCTGGGCGTTGGCGGGGATGAGGACCATAGCGGTATCCGCCCCGCGGCCGGTGCCGGCGATGGCGATGCACGGCTCGCCGACCCGCACCAGTCCCGCGTCGGCGGCCATCAGGGCGATCTCCAGACAGACCTTGGTGCCTTCCCCAAACGTGCGCAGGGTGTAGGCGATGATCTCGTCGACCAGGTAGGTGCCCAGTTTCTTCCGCACCGCGCGGTTGACCCCACCGAAGGCGTGCTGGCAGGTGAGGATGCGTCCTCCTCCGGCCTCGATGGCGGCGCGATGCTCCGGACGGAGTTCCTGTTCGTTGGGCCGACGGAAGCCGGTGGAGTGGGTAACCACCACCACGTCGTACCCCTGGAAGACCTCGACGGCGCGCGCGCCGGTCGCGCCCGTGGTCGTGGCGACGAGGATGGTACGAATGCCCAACTGCTCTGCCCGCTCCCGGGCCACCTCCAGCGTTCGCTCGGTGTTCTGTGGGCCAGGCTCCTCGAAGTAGACGGCGGGAACGGTGATCTCGGACATATCCCCTGTTCCCCTCACACTGGCGGCGGGGTGGGCCGCGGGACGATGCCCACGGCCCACCCTGAACGCCGTTTTACGCACGACGACGGTCGGCTACTGGGACGGCGCCGCCTCCTCCAGGAAGGCGTTGCACTCCTCGACGGTCTGGCTCAGCCAGGTCTGCGGGTCCTCGCCGTTGGCGACGGCGGTGAGCATCTCGTTGATGGCGTCGCGGCACTCGTCGTAGCCCGCCACACCCGGCTCGATGGCGATGTCGTAGTTGAGGAACTCGAAGGCCTTGGCGTACTGGGGGTTCTCATCGAAGTAATCCTGCAGGAGTTCCGCCGCCGACTTGCGGACCGGGAAGTAGTTGGAGGCGCGGGCCCAGCGGGCCTGCTGCTCCGGCTCGGCGAACCACTTGATGAAGAGCCAGGCCGCCAACTGCTTCTCCGGGGTGGTCTTGAAGATGGAGAGGCTAGCGCCGTAGATGTCCACCTTCGGCGTGTCCAGCGAGGTGGGGAGGGTGGAGATGGACCAATTGAAGCCCGCGCCCTCGGCCACCGCCTGGCGGTAGTAGGGCAGGCCGGAGGTGCTGCTGATGGTGAACAGGACCTTGCCCGCACCGAAGTCAGCCTGGTCGCCGTACCGCTCCGTCTCCAGGATCGCGCACCCCTCGTTGAACAGTTCCTGGATGAAGGTGAGGACCGCCAGGCCCTCGGGGCTGTCGAAGACGTAGGCGGTGGCGTCCTCGTTGATCATCTGCCCGCCCCGGTTGAAGAGCATATCGGCGAAGGTGGAGGTGTCGATGGAGAACTCGTAGCCGTAGGTCCCGGCGTCCGGATCGGACGCGGCGCAGGCCATCTCCTTGAACTCGTCCCAGGTCCGCGGCGGGTGATCGTAGCCCAACTCGTGCAGCCAGTCCTCGTTGTAGTAGAGGACCTCCATCGATCGGTTGGGCGGGAAGCCATAGCGGCCCTGGAACTGGGGCAGGTAGTCACCCAGGTGGACGAAGGGGAAGAAGTCGTCCAGTTCCTCCTGGGTGAAGCCCCACTTGGGGCTCTCGATGTAGGGGGTCAGTTCGACCACCGCGCCCTGGGTGGCGTAGGTGGCCGCCTGGTTCTGGTAGGCCACGGCGATGTCGGGCACCTCGCCCGAGGGGATGCCGGCGACGATCTTGTTGTAGATCTCGCCGTAGTGCCCGGCGTACTCGCCCTGGACGGTGATGCCCCACTCGTTGGTGGAGTTGAACTCCTCGATCATCGCCTGAAGCGCCTCCTCCCGGGCGCGGGAGTGCTGGTACCAGTAGGTCACCACCTGCCCGCTGGGGTCGAGGTTCTCCAGGTCGCCGTAGATCTCCACGTCGTACGACGGAGCCTCGGTGGGCGCTTCCGTGGGGGCCTCCGTCATCTCCTCGGTGGGCGCTTCCGTCGGAGCCTCCGTCATCTCCTCGGTGGGCGCTTCCGTGGGGGCCGGGGTGGGCGAAGGCTTGCAACTGACGACCAGGATGCCCACGATGACCACCACAGCCAGCAAAGTCAACCCGTTCCGTGTCTTCATCTTCCTTTCTCCTCCTGGGAAATTTTTCTTCTCTTTCCACGACGAAAAGTGGCTACACCCTGCCTACGACCCTCCTCGTTTCCCAACCCATTGACGATAGACACCACCTCCTTTCCCAACTTGCTCCAGCGGTGTCTCTATCCCTTCAACCCCGTCGTGGCGATGCCCTCGGTGAACTGCTTTTGGGTGAAGAAGTAGAGGATCAGAATGGGGATGATCGTGAGAGCCGCGCCGGCCATCATCAGATGGACCTCGGCGGCGGCTTCCATCGTGAACTTGCTCAGGCCGACGGTGATCGGCCGCCACGTCTCGTCCGACGTGACGATCAAGGGCCAGAGGAACGCGTTCCAGCTCCAGATGCCGTTGAGCACGATCACCGACATCAGCGGGGCTTTCGAGAGCGGCAGGACCACCTGGAGAAGGAAGCGAAGGTGTCCGCAGCCGTCGATCAGAGCGGCGTCGTACAATTCGTCCGGGATCTGGGCGAAGAACTGGCGAAGCAGGAAGATGCTGAACGTGGAAGCCATAAACGGGATGGTCAGCGCTGTCCAGTTGTTCAACCAGGCGTTTTCGATGTGGAGCACGTTCTCGAAAAAGCGGTCCAGTTGAATCACGATGGCGTAGTTGGGGATCAGGGTAACTACCTCCGGCAGCATCAGCGTCGCCAGGAAGACGGTGAAGATCGCGTTGCGACCCGGGAACCGCATACGTGCGAAGGCGTAGGCGGCCAGGGTGGAGAAGACGACCACGCCCGTGACGCTGATGAACGTCAGGCGCACGCTGTTCCACGTGTACCGGGCGAAGTCCGCCTCGTACCAGGACTTGATGTAGTTGAAGATCAGCATCACCGTCGGCCGCCAGGTCTTGCGGATGACGAAGTGGTTCGGGTCGTTATCCACGATGATCAACTGGGGGCCCCATCGCTCCATATCCGGCGCGTTGATGTAGTACGGGGCCTTCCACCCCTCGCCCAACTGCACGCGCACCGTCTCCTGCTGGATCACCCGCGAACCGACGGTGAAGTAGAAGGTGTCGTACCCCTCGATGTCCTCCTCCACGTCTGCGGCGAGGACGAAGACCTCCAGTGGGGGGGATTCTCCCTTACGGGCCAGTTGCTCCGCCACCGGTGCGCTCACCCGCTCGATCGTGATGCGCCCTTCCAAGAGGGGTTGTGCGGACCGAGGCGCGCCCCCCCAGGCCCCCTCCTCCACCGGGTGCAGTTCCACCACCACGTCCTCCGTCGGTGGAAGGTCCCGGTAGGGGAACAACGTCAAAGCCTTGGGCCAGGGCTCCCTCAGAGCGTACTCGCCGTATGTCTTGAGGGAGGTGAGGATCATCCACAGAAAGGGGAAGATGGCGATGAGCGCACCGAGAACGAGGACGGAATACGTGAACGCCCGCGCAGGACGCAACCGGAGACGCCTTCGGACGGAGCGGGGTTTAGACATAGTGCACTCTTTCCTCCGCCACGCGGTTCTGAACCCAGGTAAGAAGCAGGATGATACCCAGGAGGATGAAAGCGGCCGCGCTGGCCACACCCCAGCGGTTCCCCTCACGGAACTGCTTGAAGATGTAGATGGCCGCCGTCGTCGTCGTATCCTGCGGCCCGCCCAGGCCGACGATCTGCGTCATAATGTAGATGTGGTTCACCGCCTTGAAGGTGCCGATGATGCCCATCAGGGTGAGGAAATAGGTGGTCGGCGAGACCAGCGGCAGGGTGATATGGCGAAGCAGTTGCCATCGGCCCGCCCCGTCGATCTCCGCCGCCTCGTAGAGTTCATAGGGGATCGCCCCCAGCCCGGCCAAGTAGATCACCGTGTTGTAGCCGGTGAAGACCCAGATGTTGTAGATACAGACAGCGACCATCGCCAGGCTGGGGCCGCTGAGCACCGGAGAAGAGACCACCCAATCCGGCAATCGGATCCCCAGCCACTGCCCCATCAGAACCACGATCCCCTGTGGCTCCAGGATCCACCTGGGAAGATGGTCCTGCGCCACCCCGAGGAAGGAAAGCAACGTGTTCGCCAGTCCCTGGCGAGGTTCGAAAATGATGGCCCGCCACACGGCGGCCGTCGCGACCGTCGGTGTGATGTAGGGGAGGAAATAGAGCATACGGAAGGTGGACCGGCCACGGATCTGCTGGAAGAGGAGGTTCGCCAGGAGGAAGGCGAAGACCAACTGAAAGGGAACCGTCCCAGCGGAATAAAAGACGGTACGGAGGACGGAGAGCAGATACTGGCGGACGCTGCGCTCTTCCGCGGCATAACTGAGCATTCCATCGGCTCCCAGGACCAGCGTCAGCCCACCGATGACGAGCATTGCGACCAACACGACGCGCAGCCCGACCCGCCAGCCGCCGCTCTGGAAGGAGATGGCGCGCCACACGTAGTAGGCCCCGATCAGCAGGAGGATCCCTCCCAAGAGCATCGCCACCCTGGGCCCCGGCCCTAGCAACCGGGTGTAGTTTGCCAGCCCGATGAAATCCCCTTTCTGGATACGCCAGCGGTGCAGGCTGATGTAAAACGCGTAGCCCACGGGCAGGATACCGAACACGAAGAGAAGGATCGCTGCTGGAGAGAGGAAGAGATAGGCTTCGAGCGCCTCGCGGATACGCCGTCTGCGTGCCCCGCTCCGTCTAAGAGAAGTCCGCGCCACGCCGGTAGTTTCTGGCATTCGTCCCTTTACCCTGCTGCGGAATTTAAGGAAGGCCGTTGGCAACGCGGCTCGCTTGTAAGGATTATACCCCCGGCGGAAGAGGTGTCAAGACACAGCAGTTCTTGCGCCAAGAGATCGTTACCAGGTGTTGGTAGGGATAATAGGCAAAGCCGATCCTCTCCTGGTAGAATATATAGGGCAACCATCCCCCCAGGAGGTGGATCGGCTATGCCAGACCTGGCCTACGGGGAAGTATACGCTA
>DROW01000060.1 GCA_011388675.1 Chloroflexota bacterium
AGAATGTGCCTCGTGGGCATCACAGGGCAGATAAACGCGCATTCTCGGACTAGAGATTGGCCTCTTTTGGGCGAGACCAGGTCGATCTTGCGTCAAGAATCTATGCCAATAAGGGCTGTTCCGAAACATGCGATTGCCCTAGCGCAAGAACTTTTCCCGCTTGCCTCGCGCCTCCGGATGTGGTATAATAGCGATGAACCCCTAGATATGGGGGTTTTCGGCTCTATAGCCCCCATATCTGGTGTATTCTACCCCAAGGACAAGGAGCGAGGGATGAAGTGTCCCCACTGTGGGGCTGAGCGCAGTCGGGTCATCGCCACCGATCACGACGCGCGAGGAATCCGTCGGCGGCGGGAGTGCCGCACGTGCGGGCAGCGGTTCACCACGCTGGAGCGTCCGATCCTCACCACTCCCCTGGTCGTGAAGCGGGACGGGCGGCGGGAGGAGTTCGACCGGCAGAAAGTGCTTTCCGGGCTGCGCACCGCGTGCGCCCGTCGCCCTATCTCTGCCGATGAACTGGAGCGGCTGGTGGATCGCGTGGAGGACCGCATCCGGCAGATGGGCAAGACCGAGATCCCCAGCCGGGTCATCGGCGATTTGGTGATCGCCGAACTACGGGAACTGGATCCCGTCTCCTACATTCGTTACGCCATCGTCTATCTAGGCCTGGAGGACCTGGAGGCGGTTCGCGCCGAGATCAATCGGCTTCTGGAAACCGAGCAGTAGTCACGCAGACGAGGGCCCAAAGGCCATCCCTCCGGTTGGCCGTTGGGCCATTGTCGGTTATCAGCGAGGTACGAAAATGGGACTGGAAAAGGTCGTCAAACGGGACGGGACCGTTGTTCCTTTCGACCGGAAACGGATCGAGAACGCCATCTACGCCGCCGCGCGGGCGGTGGGTGGTGGCGAGGGCCGTCAGTGGGCAGAAACCCTTTCCTGGGCGGTGATGGGCCTCCTGGAGGAGCGGTTCGGCCGCAACGGGTATATTCCCCACGTCGAAGAGATCCAGGACATCGTGGAGGAGGTGCTGATCAAGTCCGGCAACCCCCGCGTCGCCAAGGCCTACATCATTTACCGGCAGAAGCGCGCCGAAGCGCGGGAGGCCCAGCGGATGATGCTGGACGCGGAAAAACTGGTGGACGACTACCTCCAGCGGGCCGACTGGCGGGTCAGCGAGAACAGCAATATGAACTGCACCCTCCAGGGGCTCAACTTCTACCTGGCCTCCTCCATCGCTGCCCGGTACTGGCTGCAGAAGATCTACCCCCCGGAGGTGCAGGCCGCTCACGTCGAAGGGGACCTGCACATCCACGACCTGGGGATGCTTTCGGTCTACTGTTGCGGGTGGGATCTCCTGGACCTACTGATGCAGGGGTTCGGGGGGGTGCCGGCCAAGATCGAGAGCAAACCGCCCCGTCATCTCCGCACCGCGTTGGGCCAACTGGTCAACTTCTTCTACACCCTCCAGGGCGAGGCGGCTGGCGCCGTCGCCGTCTCCAACTTCGACACCCTCCTCGCCCCCTTCATCCGGTACGACGGGCTGGACTACCGCCAGGTCAAGCAGGCGATGCAGGAGTTCGTCTTCAACATCAACGTGCCAACCCGGGTGGGCTTCCAGAGCCTGGTGTGGGACGAACTGGTAGTGGTCCGACGGAACGGACGGATCGAGGTCACCGAGATCGGCCGATTGGTGGACGAGCAGTTCGAGCGTAACGAGCACCGAGTGCTCACCCAGGGGAACGGCAGTTTCGCCGTCGCCAACGTTGACGACATCCAGGCGCTGGCGTTCGACGAGAAGGGACACGTGGTATGGGCGCCAGTCAAAGCGTTCGTGCGTCATAGGGTGCCTAAAGGTGCTCCCTTTGTACGGGTACGGACCAGCCGAGGAACGGCAAGCGTCTCGTGGGCCCATTCGCTTTTCGCTTTTCAGAGTCTGAACGGCCGGTTCGATCCACGCCCCATCGCCGCCAGCGAGGTGACGACCGCCCACGGTAACGCCAAACTGACCCCCGATAACCACTTCATCGCCGTGCGCAGCGTGCCGAATACCGGAAGCCGCGAGGTCATCGATCTGACCGAATTGATAGACGCGGTGCCTCAAATCGCTGCACGGGCCCGCGTCCGCGTGCCGAATCCCGACCTGGCTATCGAGCGATTGCGGCAGCGGGTACGAGAGACCTTCGGTGGCTTTACCCCTTTCTATCTGGAATACGGCATCAAGGATAAGGGTTGCTGGAAACGCTGGTCGGAAGGTGGTTCCCTGCCCTATTCCGTCTGGCGGGCGTTGGGGGAAGACGAGCCGGAGGCAGAGTTTGCGCTGCGCAACAGTGTACTGTGGTATCCCCGCTTCTTGAAGGACGAATCCCTGGAAGCGTTCGTCCGTCTGTTGGCCTGGTATATCGCTGAAGGCCACAACGACATCACCAACGGTCTCTACATCTCCCAGGCGCGGGGTGGAAATCAGGATGAAATGACCCGGGTGATGGGTACGCTAAGGGCGCTGGGGCGGGTGGAGGAGACCCAAGGATGGTCCGCCAAGGGGAACCCTACCCAGACCGTCCTCCGGATGGCGGGCAAGGGGCTTCTGGCAGCGCTGATCGGGTACTTGGGTGGAACCTACAGCACCAACAAGCGGGTCCCCTGGTTTGTGTACGAACTGACTCCCACCCTGCAGGAGACCTTTATCGCAACTCTGGTCCGAGGTGATGGAAGCGAGTACACCGATCACTACGACTACCATACTACCTCCAAGAAACTCGGCCTGGGCCTCAGCCTGCTTCTGGCGATGAACGGCTATAAGTTCAGTGTGTACGAGGTCGCCTACGACCAGGAGAACTGGAACGACCAGTACGTCGTCCGAATCTACAAGGATAAAGAGGCTCGAGAGCGGTACGCAGTTGAGGATCTGACGGCGCGGATCTGTCTCCAACGGGAACTTTTCACCTACGACCGGGAGTACGAGTATGACCTGAGCGTAGATGTCAGTCTGGAGAACTTCGTCGGAGGTAGCGGGCTCCTCTGCTTCCACAACACCCCGTTCACCAACATCACGATGGACCTCACTCCCCCTTCCACCCTCAAGGACCTCCCCGTCATCATCGGCGGGGAGCCGCAGGAGGCGACCTACGGGGAGTTCCAGCGGGAGATGGACCTCCTGAACCGCGCTTTCGCCGAAGTGATGCTGGAGGGGGATGCGAAAGGGCGTGTCTTCACGTTCCCGATCCCCACCTACAACGTCACCGCCGACTTCGACTGGGACAACCCCAACCTGGAGCCGGTCTGGGCGATGACCGCGCGGTACGGCATCCCCTACTGGGCCAACTTCATCAACAGCGATATGCGGCCGGAGGACGCTCGCTCGATGTGCTGCCGTCTCCGGCTGGATACCCGCGAACTCCACAAACGGGTCGGCGGGCTCTTCGCTGCCGCTCCCCTCACCGGCTCCGTCGGCGTGGTCACCATCAACCTCCCCCGCCTGGGCTACCTCTCCCGCGACGAGCGGGAGTTCCGCCACCGGCTGGAACGACTGATGGAGATCGGCCGCACCAGCCTGGAGATCAAACGTAAGATGTTGGAGCGATTGACCGAGCAGGGCCTCTACCCCTACAGCCGCCACTACCTGCGCGGGGTTAAGCAACGGACCGGCTCCTACTGGAGCCATCACTTCTCCACCATCGGCCTCATCGGTATGCACGAGGCCTGCCTGAACCTGCTGGGGGTGGGGATCGACCACCCGGACGGGAAGGCGTTCGCCATCCGAACCCTGAAATTTATGCGGGAGGTCCTGGCCCGGTTCCAGGAAGAGACCGGCAACCTCTACAACCTGGAGGCGACCCCGGCGGAGGGGGCCTCCTTCCGACTGGCGAAGGCGGACAAGGAGCGGTTCCCCGACATCATCACCTCCGGCACCGACACCGCCCCTTACTACACCAACTCCACTCACCTTCCCGTCTCCTTCACCGACGACCTGTTCGAGGTCCTGGAGCACCAGGACGACCTGCAGACCCTCTACACCGGCGGGACGGTGGTTCACATCTTCCTGGGCGAGCAGTTGGACGACTGGCGGCAGGCACGGCGGCTGGTGCGGGTGGTGGCGGAGAACTTCCGTCTCCCCTACTTCACCCTCACCCCCACCTTCAGCATCTGCCCCGTCCACGGCTACATCCCCGGCGAGCACCCCTTCTGCCCCTACGACCACACGCCGGAGGAGTTGGAGCGATTTGGAAGGGCGGTAAGAGTGGAGGGATAGGTGTCTTCCCGTCGTGATCCGATAGGAAAAAGCGCAAAGCGCTGGATAAAGCGATATCGCCGATACCGAGAGGTCGGCACCGCGCTCAACCACAAGATCATCGACGCCCTCGTGGACGGCGACGTCATCGAGGTCGCGGCGCGCGCCCTGGGGCTGGGAGCGCACGGCCAGTTGATCCTGGATAGCGAGGACGAACTGTCCGTGCTGATGGATTTCGCCCTGTATGAGGTCCGCCAGGAGGGTAAGAGCCTGGTCGAGATCTACCGGGAGCAGCACGGCGGGGTGAACCACACCGAACGCGTGCTGCTAGACGCGATGGTCGAGGCTCGGACGGGCCTCTTCCTGGTGGAGGACATCGATCCGACCCGGCATTTCCTCACGCTGCGGGATGTGATCGGCCAGCGGGAACCCCTGTATCTGGTGGACATCAATTTCAGCCGGACGGTGTGGAGCGGCCTGTTCTTTTTCTTCCGCCCCATTCAGGTGGAGGATTTCGTCATGACCTCGGGCGCGGCGTTCCTGTTCCTAGGAGATGTAGAACGGAGGCTCCGGAGGACGTGGGAGAAAGCAAAGAACTCCGCCGATCGATACGTCCGCTTCTTCAAATTGAGTAAGAGGATAGGGGTTCCGGCCACGTTCGTCTGAGCGAGCGCTGAGGAGCAAGACAGATGTCGAATGAGGAGACCGAATTCACCGTCATCGCACGGGTGATCAAGCAGGAAGGCCACTGCGCCGCGGGGCACAAGGTGGGCGATGAGGTGGTCTTCGACGGGTTGAGCGTGCGGGGGAAGATCTGCATCAGCGCGCTCTACAGCATGCTCCCCAAGGTGTTCGCGATGCACTACGGGGCTCAGTTCCCCTGGCTGGAGGACCCCGACGTGGCGACCCACGCCTGCCCGGACGCCTGGAACCCGGTGGTCTTCGAGATCCGCCGCATCCGCGAGGAGGGATGAAGTGCCACTGATCGAATCCTATCGGCTGCAAGTCGACCTCTCCCCCCACAGCGCGGAGGAACTGGAGTACGAGGCGATCGCCTACCTGGACGCGGACATCTCCCCCGTGCTCCCCTACCTCAACGCCACACTCGGCCGGGGGGTCTACTTCCCCGAGGAGCCAGCCCTCTCCTGGCGGTACAAGGAGCATAACGTCGGTTTCTGGCCCGACCGGATCGCCGTGGATCACCTGAAGGACCGCGACGAGGCCCGGGAGATGGTCGAGGAGTTGATCGGCTTGGTCAATCGGGTGTGGGACCGGCGAGGGGAGATCGAGCCGGATACGACCACCCACGAATATCTTCAGCCGTTGGAGGTGTACAAACTGCTCCCCCGAACCAACTGTGGCCTGTGCGGGGAGCGGGGTTGTTTCCCCTTCGCCGTCAAACTGGCGGCCGGCCAGATCCAGGTCCAAGCCTGCCGCCCTCTCTTTGAGGAATCGGCCTACGCGGAGCAACGGGCAGAACTGGAGGGCCTTCTTGCTGTCAAGTGGCCTTCACTACAGGGGGACCTACCGTAACAGGGTCCGCATCCACCACCTCCTCGACGGCCCGACGTTCCAACGCCTGGTAGCCAATCGCAACGGAGCCGGGAGGTAGCATATGGCGAAGTACTTCGTGCTGGTGGCTGGCAACATCGGCGTAGGGAAGACCTCCCTCACCGAACGGATCGGCGCGCGGCTGGGCTGGCGCACCGCCTTCGAGTCGGTCAGCGACAATCCGTACCTGGCCGATTTCTACGCCGATATGCGCAAGTGGTCCTTCCATCTCCAGATCTTCTTCCTCGGCCACCGCGCCCGCCAGCACCGAGAACTGGCGACGGCACCGGAGTCGGCCATCGCCGACCGCAGCATCTACGAGGACGCCCACATCTTCGCCCGCGCGCTCCACCATATGGGCAACCTCAGCGAGCGGGATTACCTGGCCTACCGCACCGTCTTCGACCTGGTGGTGGAAGGCCTGCCCCGGCCCGACCTGCTCATCTACCTCAAGGCTCCGGTCCCGGTGCTGATGGACCGCATCCGCCGCCGCGGCCGGGCCATCGAAAGCGGCATCACGGCGGAGTACCTTTCCCTGTTGGAAACGTTTTACGAGGAATGGATCCAGACCTTCGACCTCTGCCCCGCCCTGACCATCCGCACCGACGATCTGGACTTCGTCCACCGGCCCAGGCACCTCGACATCGTCGTCGAGCGGATCCGCGACCGGCTGAGCGGGAAGGAGGAGGTCGTCTTTGAGGACGCGGGGTAGAAAAACGCCATAGAGGCACAAAGGATGCGGTGTCCTCTTCGTGTCTCTACGGCGAAACTTTGGCTCTACTGCAGAAACTCACCGCAGAGACGCCGAGGGCGCAGAAATCTACATCAAGAAATCTCTGCGTTCTCTGCGTCTCGGCGGTGAAATGGGCTTTTTGCAGTGGATCCAACTTTGGAGGAGGCGGTGCTATGCGGATTTCGGTGTCGTCATATCCCAAGACCCTCTTGCGGGCGACTGCCCTGGTCTGCATGGCGGCGGTGATCCTTGCCTGTACCCTCAGCCCTGTGGGTGCCCCTGAGGCCACCGCACCCGCTCCCGCGTCGGGGGAACCCCCTCATGCCGGGCCCAGCCCTCAGGGGTCCCCTGCGCCCCCACCGACCCGTGGCCCTGAGGGGACGCCCCCCGCGCCGCCGCCCCCGACCCCCTCCGTGCCCGGCGGCGCACCGCAGGGTCAGCCGTCCACCCTCACCAGCGTGGACATCGACCTGCCCTCGGAAAGCACCGGCAGTCCCCAGGGCACCCTGGCCCTGCGGGTCTACGCCCCGGCGCCGGGCCACGCCCGCTACCCCGAGGGCGCTCCGGTGGTCATCCAGGTGACCGGCGGGGATGCCCCGGGCTTCCTGGGGAACGACCTGCCCCCTGAGGCCGACGATCTGGTCACCATCACCCTTGTCTTCCCCGGCGGCACGGACCCCACCTCGGACCGCACCTCCGACGGCGTCTACGACCACCGGGGCCCTCAATCCATCGCTGCCCTGCGGGACGTCGTCCTCTACGCCGCCGGTCAACTCACGGACGATCAGGGCCGGACCATCGACGAAATCGTGCCGGTGCCGGTGCTGCACGACGACATCGGGCTGATCGGCTTTTCCAACGGGGGCAACATCGTGGTCGCCGTGGCCGCTTTCCACGGCGACGAACTGGCCCCTTACCTCCGCTACATCGTCCAGTGGGAATCCCCCGTCTCCAGCCAGATCGCCACCGTCGACCTGGGGCGCGTGCGGATGCAGTGCCCGCCCGGCAAGCGGGGCGGAGACAACCTCGTCAATCCCCGCTACACCGCCTACGGCCCCTACACCCTGGAAGTGGACTACAGCGACCTGGCCTACGACCCGTCCAACCCGGTCTTTCCCCTCTTCCACGACGGCAACGGCGACGGTGTCTACACCACCGTCGAGGACCCGGCCACCGGCTGCAGGACCCCCGACCTGGACCTGGACGGCGTCCTGGAGCGGGACGAGGACTTCCCCCTGGGGGCCTACGAG
>DROW01000061.1 GCA_011388675.1 Chloroflexota bacterium
ACGGCATCACCATGAAGGAGCCCGGCGTCTCCCGGCTGGTGGCGGTGGACCTCGACGAGGCCGCCGCCATGGCCGCGAGCGCCTGAGGAAAGAGTATGGACGAGTTACGCCTTATCCTGATCGTCGCCGGCATCCTGATCATCGGGCTGATCTATCTCTTCAGCCGGCGCTCATATCAGAGGGGAGAATCGGCGGTGGATGAACCGCCGATCGAGGATACCGAATGGATGGAGGAGATCGCCCGGCAGCGGCGCAAGCTCTCTTCCGCCCGCTCACAACCGACGATAGACGAATCCCCGGCCGACATTCCGGTGCTGGACGATGCCGTCCCCCTTCCACCCGAAGCGGAAAAAGGCAGCGGACCGGTATCCGCTCCGGAAGCCGAGCCGGTGTCGAAGCCAGGCGTGGAGGAGTCCGCTCCGGCATCGGAAAAGTGCGACGAGCCGACGGCCCCCGCTGAGCCCGCCCCCCCGCGGGCGGAAGCCCCAGCGGTGGAGCAGAAGGTTTCCGGCGACGGTCCAGCAGGCGAGGAGGGATTGGTTCTGGCCCTCCACGTGACCGCCCCCGAAGAGATGGTGTTCGTGGGGGCCGACCTGTTCAGTGCCCTGGAAGAGATCGGACTGCGCTTCGGGGAAGGGGGAATCTTTCACTTCTACCAGGAGCTGGAAGAGGGGGAACAGGGCCCGCCCCTGTTCAGTGTGGCCAACATCCTGGAGCCGGGAACCTTCGAGCCGGAAAAACCGGGAGAGCAGTTCACCACACCGGGCGTGGTGCTGTTCATGTGTGCGCCGGGCCCTCAACCGGCGCGCACGACCCTCGAGACGATGCTGCTCAAGAGCCATCAGCTGGCCCAGCTGCTGGGGGGCGAGATCCGCGACCAGAACCGCGACCCGCTGACCGAATCCGGCATCCAGTCCATGCTGGATCGGGCCACCGCCTTCGACCTCTCGGCCGGATGAGGCCGCGCTGCTCCCCATGAACCCCGGGCACACCTCTCCCCCTCCCGAGCACGTAAGGAAACGCGTCGAAGAGCTGCGCGAGCAGATCGACCATCACAACTACCTCTATTACGTGCTGGACGCGCCGGAGATCCCCGACGCCGAGTACGATCGCATGCTGCGTGAGCTGGAGGAGCTGGAGAAGCGGTATCCCGAGCTCATCACCCCCGACTCACCCACACAGCGTGTCGGCGCACCGCCGGTCAAGGAGTTCGGTGAGGTGCGCCACGATCCGCCGATGCTCTCCCTCAACAACGCCTTCAAGGATCAGGAGGTTCGCGATTTCGACCGCCGGGTCCGCGAGCGACTCGGCGTGGAACAGGTGGAATACCACGCCGAACCCAAGCTGGATGGCCTGGCCATCAGCCTGATATACGAGGAGGGACTGCTGGTCCGCGGCGCCACCCGGGGCGACGGCTTCCGCGGTGAGGATGTCACTGCCAACGTGCGAACCATCGGGGCCATCCCTCTGAGACTGCGTGGCAGTGGCTATCCCAGGGTGCTGGATGTGCGGGGAGAGGTGTTCATGACCAAGGACGGATTCGAACGGCTCAACGCCGCCCAGGAGCGGGCCGGTCTGAAACCCTTTGCCAACCCCCGCAACGCCGCGGCGGGCAGCCTGCGCCAGCTGGATCCCAATGTCACCGCACAGCGCCCGCTGACCATGTATTGCTGGGGCGTCGGCCTGGTCCAGGGGGGCACGCTGCCCGGGCGCCACAGCGCCATCATGGAGAGGCTGCGCGACTGGGGCCTGCGCGTCTCCCCGAAGAGCCAAGTGGTAAAGGGTGTGGAAGGGTGTCTCGCCTACTACCGCAGGATGGCCGAAGAGCGGGACGAGCTGTCCTACGAGATCGACGGAGTGGTCTACAAGGTGGACCGCATCGACTGGCAGGAGAGGCTCGGTGAGCTCTCCCGTGCCCCACGCTGGGCGCTGGCGCACAAATTTCCCGCCAAGGAGGAGATGACCCGGCTGCTGGACGTGGAGTGGCAGGTGGGCCGCACC
>DROW01000062.1 GCA_011388675.1 Chloroflexota bacterium
AACACCGTCCACAGGGTATCATAGAGCCGGGGTGTGGTAGCCATCGTTCGCTCCTCCTTAAACCTTGTGGTTTCTTCTGTCTGCGAGGAGCATACACGATGACTGCCGCACCCTCAAGTTTTGTCAGTCAATGAGCCCCCCACCTTTCATTGGCAACCCTCTAGGGGGAGGCTGGCGAGGTTCCTCCGTGTTCTCCGGGCCTGTATGGCGTTTTACCACGCTCGAACTCCCAGTTTCCAGTCGCCGGGCGAGAAGATCCAGCAATGTCCGAACCCGCGTCCAAACCCCAGCCGGTGCCCTCGTTGACAAAGAGAGATGTAGGTGTATAATAATTATGCGGAGGTGTAAATGTCCGGACGGAAATACAGGGCTCAAATCCTGCTTGATCCGGAGCAGCACCGAGCGTTGGTCGAGATCGCCCGGCGGGAGGATCGGAGCCTCTCCGACCTGGTACGGGAGATGCTGTGGCAGCAGTTGGAGCAGCGCGGGCGGGTGCTCCCCCCCGAGGTGAGGCGCCGACTGGATGCTCTGGAGCGAATCCGTCAGCATCGTGCCGAATTGCTGAGGCAGCGCGGCGGGACGCCTCTGCAGATCGACGTTGTTGAGATGATTCGGCAGATGCGAGAGGAGCGGGATGAGCGCAACCTACTCGCCAGTGGTCGTCGTTGACGCCAACATCGCCATCTGGGCCATCCTGCCCGTGCGCCCGCCCGACGTCGGTGTCGACCCGCTGGACCTGTTCGCCGACTGGCGACGTGCCAGCGTGCGGTTGGTCGCCCCGACGTTGTGGCTTGCCGAGTGTATCTCGGTCATCCGGGGCTGTGTCCACGCCCGGTTGATCTCCCCCCAGCAAGGGCGTACGGCGATCGATGATCTGTTCGCCCTGGAGGTGGAGGTACTGCCCATCGCCGACGAGAAGTTGTGTCGCGCAGCGCTCGAGTGGGCGGAGCGATTAGAACAGGCGCGGGCGTACGATGGCTTCTACCTCGCGTTGGCAGAGCGGTTGGGCGCGGAGATGTGGACTGCGGACGGACGGTTGGCACGAAAGGCACAGCAGATAGGAATCTCATGGGTGCGCCTCCTAGAGTAGCCGCAGCCAGCCCATCGTCGCTACCGCTCCCCCCAGTGCCCCCAGGATGACTACCCCGTAGATCAACGTCTTCCGCATCGTGGCCCCCTCGTCCGCCCCCACCGGCGCGCAGCCGACGATGACCTTGGCCGGGGCGAACATCCCACCGATGGCCCCACCGGTCGTCTGCGCCGCCAGCGCCAGCAGGGGACTCATTCCCACCAGGATCGCCACCCGCTCCTGCAGCGCGCCGAAGACCACGTTGGAGTTGGTGTTGGAGCCGGTCATAAACGCTCCTAGCGCACCGATGAAGGGGGAGGCCAGGGGGAAGGCGGGCCCGACCGCCCGCGCGATTCCCTCGGCCAGCAGGTGGATCATCCCGGCGTGCTCCATCGTCACCGCCATCCCCACCATCGTCGCGATGCCCACGCCGGAGGGAACACCCCGCCGAACGACCTCCCGCACGATCCGACGGGCGACGCCGGGCCGATAGGCCCCACGCCAGCGGAACAGCCCGTAGGTGAGGAGCGAGGCATAGACCAACAGCGCACCGGCGTGACCGAAGAGGTTGATCGACCGGGTGGCACCGGCCGGCGTCACCCAGCCGCGCGCGGTGGCGAGTTCCGGCACCGGCACCCGGATCACCACCTGGCCCAAGAAGGCCTCCACCGGCCCCACCAGCCGGGCCAGGAGAATGAGGCCGACCAGCAGTCCGTATGGAACCGCGGCCCAGCGGAGGTCCGCGGAGGAACCTCTCTGCCGTTCGGGCGATGCCCTCCCGCGTGCCCGCCACCGGGCCCACAACATCCCCGCTCCGAGCCCGGCCAGCCCGCCGGACATCGCGCCGATGGGCCACAACCCGTGGGTGACCACCAGGTACTGGGTGCCGGCCATCGCACCGCCCAGCACCAACAACGGCAGCCACCCCTCCCGCAACGCCCGCCACCCACCGGCCGCCCAGAGCACGCCTGCGCCACAGAGGAAGCACGCAACCCCCAGCAGCAGCGCGCACGGACCCGCCAGTTCCTCCCCCGCCCGGCCCGTCGCGGCCATCAGGGCGTAGAAAGAGGAACCAAGAGAGCCGAACGTCACCGCCCAGGAATGGCCGACCGAGGCGATGACCACCGCGGCCACGGCGGGGAAATCCAGGCCCACCAGGAGAGGGCCTACCACGGCCACCGGCACCCCGAACCCGCCCACCCCCTGCAGGAAGGCGGCGAACACCCACCCCACCAGGAGGGCCTGGAGCGCTCGATCCGTCGTCAGCCGGGTGAGGGCCGCGCCGACGGCCTCCACCGCCCCCGCCTCGTCGGTCACCCTGTAGAAGAGAAGCGCCGCCCAGATGATGTACAGCACCCAGAGGGCGAGGAACAGCGCTTTCACCTGCGCCCAGAAGAGGACCGGCCAGCCGGCTCCGAAGCGGAGCGCAGCGACGACGACCGCCGTCAGCCATCCCACCGGCCCGGCCCGTACCCCCTTCCAGCGCAGGCCCAGCATCAACACGAGGATAACCAGGATCGGCACCAGCGCGAGAAACCAGTCCAGGGCCATCGAGATTCCTCCGAAGGTCAGATGGACAGACGGGCGCAATCTTACCAGAGGGACAGAAGAACCGCAACCGGCCGATGCCGCCGTGCGGTTCCTACCGGTCCGCAGGGGGCCGTGGAGCCGCTTTTGACAGCCGTCCCCTCCCGTGCTACTATTCCCCCGACCGATGCGTCGTCGATACCAGCGGAAAGGAGCCCGGAATGGCAGAGAAACTCTCCATCATTCCCATTGGCGGCCTTGGGGAGGTCGGCAAGAATATGATGGCTATCGAGTACGGCCGCAACATCCTGGTCATCGACGCCGGGCTGATGTTCCCCGAGTCCGATATGTACGGAGTGGACTTCATCATCCCCGATTACGGCTACCTGCGGGAGAAGAAGGACCAGATCCGCGCCATCGTCATCACCCACGGCCACGAGGACCACATCGGCGCGCTCCCCTTCGTCCTGCGGGAGTTCAACGTCCCCGTTTATGCGACCCGGCTGACCCGAGGCCTCATCGAGGTCAAACTGAAGCAGGCTCACCTGCTGAAGGACGTCACGCTTCACACCTACGCGCCCGGCGAGACGGTCCGGATCGGCCCCTTCACCGTGGAACCTTTCCACGTCTGCCACTCGATACCGGACACGGTCGGCCTGGGGGTCACGACGCCAGCCGGGCTGATCGTCCACTCCGGCGACTTCAAATTCGATCACACGCCGGTGGACGGACAGCCGACGGACTTCGCCAAACTGGCCGAGTTCTCGCGGCGCGGCGTGCTGGTCCTCCTCTCCGACAGCACCAACGCCACCGAGGAGGGGATCACCCCCTCCGAGCAGGTGGTCACCGAGGCGCTGGACGCCGTGATGCGCCGCGCGCCGGGGCGGGTGATCATCGCCACCTTCGCCTCCCTCATCTCCCGTATCCAGCAAGCCATCGACGTGGGCGCGCGGTACGGCCGGAAAGTCGCCATCGCGGGCACGACGATGGCCGAGAACGTGAAGATGGCTAAGAAACTGGGGTACCTCCAGATCCCCGAAGGGATGCAGGTCCCGCTGAAGGAGGTCGACCGGCTTCCCCCGCAGGAAGTGCTGATCCTGGCGACCGGCGCGCAGGGCGAACCGACCGCCGTCCTCAGCCGGCTGGCCCTGGGGCGACATTCCTCCCTGCGCATCGAACCGGGGGACACGGTGGTCCTCTCCTCCCACACCATCCCCGGCAACGAGGAGATGATCCATCGGGTGATCAACCGTCTCTTCCAGAAGGGGGCGGACGTGATCTACGACCCCATCGCGCCGGTCCACGTCTCCGGTCACGCCAGTCAGGAGGAGCAGAAACTCCTCCTCAACATCGTTCGTCCGCGGAACTTCGTGCCGATCCACGGCGAACTCCGTCACCTAAAGCAGCACGCCAAACTGGCGGTGGAACTGGGCTTCCCGCCGGAGCGGATCGCGGTGGTGGAGAACGGGTACGTGCTCAATTTCAAAGGAGATCAGATTCAGGTCGGACCGCGGATTCCTGGCGGCTACGTGTTCGTGGACGGCTCCTGGGTGGGCGAAGGGGTCGAACCGGCGGTGATCCGCGCCCGGGAGACGTTGGCAATGGCGGGTGTCTGCGTGGTGGTGATGCGGTACAGCCCCCGGAGGGGGGTCCTGCTGGGGAAACCCCGCATCGTCCTGCGGGGCTTCGTTACCGAGCGGATCGCCCGCGAGATAGGGGAAAAGGCAGAGGACATCGTGCGCCAGACGATCCGGTCCATCTCGGCCGGCACACCCGCCGCCACAGCCGAGCGGGAGGTCCGCCGGGCCCTCTCCAACTTCTTCTACCGCGAGACCAAGAACCGGCCGGAGATGGTGGTGGTGACGCTGGAGGAGTGAATCCCCACCCAGCGGACGGAGGTTCGGTGGCCCGCATTCTCGTGGTCTACAAAGAGTTCCCCGCCCCATCCGTGGGCCACGCCGGAGGGCAAGGAGTCTTCCGCCTGATGGCCGCGCTCCGTCGCCGGGGCCACCGGCTCGCGCTGGTCGCCCGAATCCGCCGGGAGGAGGCCCCGCTGGCGGATGAAGTGGCCCCGCTCTGCGAGGCCGTGTTCACCGTGCCACACCACAGCGCGCTGGATCTCCCCCGCCCGCTGGCCCTTCCCCTCAGTTACCTAGCCCTTCGCCGGACGGCGGCCCGTGCGCTGCGCACGTGGCAGCCCGACCAGGTGCTGGTGGAGTTCGCCCAGACCGCCTTCGTGCTCCTGGGACTCCGCCGTCCCTTTGCCACCTTTCGCCCCCACGACGTCAACTGGTTCCTGCTGGAGCAGCGGGCCGGACGGTGCAAGGGGCTTCGGCAGGCCCGGTTGCGCGCCCTCGCCTGGCTCCTTCGCCGGGCGGAACCCTGGCTCTGCCGACGCTACGACCTGGTCGCGGCGATCTCCGAAGGGGATCGGCGGCTCCTGGCCCCTCACTGCGGGGATCGGCCGCTCATCCTCCTGCCGCTGAACCCGGCCTTCTCCGTCGCCGAGGTCGATCCCGCCGTGCCGCCCGGGCCGAACGTCCTCTTCGTCGGGGCGATGTACCGCTCCTTCAACGCGGAGGCGGTCCGCTGGTTCGCAGCGGAGGTATGGCCGAGCGTGCTCGCCCGCGTCCCCGAGGCCCGCTTCTACATCGTCGGCTACGGGCCACCGGAGGAGGTCCGCGCCCTCCACGACGGGGAACACGTCTTCGTCACCGGCTACGTACCCGACCTGGCCCCCTGGTACCGGGCGGCCGCGGTCTTCGTCTCGCCGCTCCTGGTGGCGGGGGGCCTGCTGCAGAAGGTGCTGGACGCGCTGGCGACGGGGGTGCCCGTGGTGGCGACGTCGGTGAGCAATCACGGCGTCGGCGCGACCCCGGGGGAGCACCTGCTGGTCGCCGACGAGCCGCGCGCGTTCGCCGAGGCGGTGGTGCGGCTACTGACCGATCCGGCAAAGCGGGAGCGTCTGGGGCAGGCAGGACGCCGGTTCGTCGAGGACCGTTACGATCTGGAGAGGGCGCTGGATCGGTGGGAGGCGGCCGTCAGGCGGTACGGCGGGCCAGAAAACGACCAGCCCCCACCATCCCCAAAAGGCAAGCGGTCACCACCACGATGATGCCGAGGATGCTGACCACCACCAGCACGCTGACGATGAACGCTACGGCGATCGATTCGATCCCCGTCAGAGCCAGAGCGCCCAACACCGTGATCACCACCCCGCCGTTCCACATCCCGTGGATACCGACAGCGCCCAAATAGGCCAGAGCGAGGCGGGCTGGTCTCCGAGCGGACCACAGTTCTCCCCATCCCCAGCCGGTCAACCCGCCGGTGGCGCAGTGCATCACCGTCGCCATCACCCGGCTGACGATAGCCCCGAGCCAAAAGGAGGCCTCGAAGAGGGAGACGTTGAGCACATTTTCGACCAGGGCGAAACCAGCGCCGGAGGCGATCCCCAGCAAGAAGGCCCGAGCGGGGTGAGGCCGCAGCCAGCGCCCGAGCAGCCCTACCCCCAGCGCCTTCGCCATCTCCTCCACCGCCGGAATGAGCACTGCGAAGACGAAGAGAATTGTAAGGAAAACAGGCGGCTTCATCAGAAACGCCACGGTTCGGGGATCGGCCAACTTTCTCCCCAGCCACTGGAGCCACTCGATCAGCGCTCGCAGGTCGAAAGAGCGACCGGAAAGGGAGGTGTAGCCGATGTAGAGAAAAAGCCCGCCCACGGCCAGCCCCGACTCAATCGCCGCAGCCACGCCCGCGCTCAAAGCGGACCCGGCGATCAGCCCTCCCAACACGTCCGTCCAGGTGCCCCCCCTGCCCCCCATCACCCGTCCCATCGAGCCCAGGACAAGGGCAGGCAGCAGCAACATCGCCAGGGTGCCCAGAGCGCCCAGGACCAACGGTGAGGCGGGGAGAAGAAAGCCCCCTCCAGCGACGATGATGAGGAAGAGCAGCCACAGAGGCCAGGTCCGGCGGGGAAAGAAAGGGGTTGAAGGTAGGTTTTTCGCAAGACGCCACCCCAACCCCGCTGAGATGGCGGCCAGGCCAACGCCCAGGCCGACCAACCCGATCCCCTGCTGCACCTGCACTCCGTAGTCCCCGCCGAAGAAGCGGGACAAGATCAGCAGGCCGATCAGGGGAGGAATCAGCGCGGCGGTCAGCCCGACAAGAACGACGATCCATAGGAGAGGAGGAGGGAGCGACGGGGCTCCCTCCTCTCTGGGTTCCGTCGCCATCCCGCACTGGACTCCGAGAAGCCTACTGTTTCTCGATGACGATCGTCTCGATCTGATCTCCCGTAGCCGTCGGGGGGGACGAGGGGCCGGGGGCCGTGAGGGCGTGAAGCACATCCAGCCCCTCGACCACCTTGCCGATGATGGTGAACCGACCGTCGAGGTCTGGCTGGGGGCTGAGCGTGATGAAGAACTGGCTGCCGGTCGAGTTACGGGTCGTGCTGATCAACCCGACGATCCCCTCTGAATCGAACTTCAGATCCGGCGCAACCTCCATCGCACACCGGTACCCCGGATCCCCCAGAAGCCCCGTGTTGGTGGGGTCGCCAGCGATCACCGCGGTATCGGTGATCACTCGCAGGAAGGCGTTGTTGTCGTACCATCCCTCCTGGGCCAGGAAGACGAACTGGTTGACGTTGGTGGGTGCCTGGTCCGAGTACAACTCGACCACGATGTCCCCCTGGGTGGTGCGGATGGTCGCCACATACTGGCCCTGAGGGTCGATGACCTGGGGAGGAGGACTCTCATAGGGAGAGGGAGCCTCCTTGCTCAACTGGATGAAGAACTCCAGCGCCTGCCCCGACAATCCTATCTGGAAGGGGTACATTCGCCCGTTGACGAAGAAAGTGGGCGTGCCCGGCAGATCCAACCGCTCGGCCTCGTCGAGGCTCGCCTGGACCTTGTCCTGATAGGTGTGGTCCTCCAGGTCCTGCCGAAACTGGTCGACGTCCAACCCCAGTTCCTCCGCGTACTTGACCAGCGTGTCGATCACCTCGCTGGGCGGAAGGTTGACCCACTCCGAATACCGATCGAAGAGGATGTCGTGCATCCCCCAGAAATCTCCCTGCGCCCCGGCGGCCTCGGCAGCCTCGGCAGTGAGGGCCGATTTGTCGTGGAAGCTCAGAGGGAAATGGCGATAGACGAACCGAATCTCATCTCCGTGCGTCTCTAACAGAGACGTCAGCACGGGGTTGATCCCCGCGCAACCCGGTCACTGAAAGTCCGCATACTCGATCAGCGTGATGGGAGCGTCTGCCGGCCCCCTGACCCAATCCTGATCGGAGACGGGGGGAACGACGTAGCAATCTCCCCCGGACGACGGTACGGCTGGCCCTGTCGGCTCAGAGGTGGGCTCTATGGTAGGCGTCGGGCTGGGCGTTGCCGTACTCTGGCAGCCGACAACCGCGACCACCAGAATCGCCGTTACGATAAAAGTAAAAGGAAGAAACTTTCGCATCCTGCCCTCCTCCAGAAAGTTAGGCCTATTCTACCACAAAGGGGAGGTTTTTCCAACGTACATCCACCGACCATCGATCATCGTCGCCACCACCTGCGCACCGGCGATGGCGTCCGGCGCGCAGGTGAAGACGTCCCGGTCCAGCACGACCAGGTCGGCCAGGTAGCCAGGGGCCAGCCGTCCCAGCCGATCCTCCAGCCCCACCGCATAGGCCGCGCCCCTGGTGTAGGCCCGCACCGCCTCTTCGACGCGGATCCGCTGCTCGGGGTGCCATCCCTCAGGTCCGCCGTACCCGTCGGGGCGGGCGCGCGTGACGGCGGCGTGGATGCCCAGGAAGGGGTTCAGGTCCTCCACCGGACAATCCGACCCGAAGGCCAACACCGTTCCGGCGTCCAGCAGGCTCCGCCAGGCGTAGGCGGTAGCGCATCGCTCCCCCCAGTACCGATCGGCCATCGGCGCGTCCTGCGTGGCGTGGATCGGCTGCATCGAAGCGACGATCCCCAGCGCGGCCAGCCGGTCCACGTCGTTCGGGTGCAACAACTGGACGTGCTCGATGCGGTGGCGCAGGCCCACCCCACCGACCGCGGCGAGCACGTCCAACACCATCCGGTTGGCCCGGTCGCCGATGGCGTGAACCGCCAGGGGGAGCCTTCCTGCGACGGCCCGGCGGGCCAGATCCTCCAGCATCTCCCGGCCGAGGGTGAGGATGCCGACGTTGTCCGGCTCCTCCTCGTAGGGCTCCAGCATTGCCGCCGTGCGGGGCCCCAGCGCGCCGTCGGCGAAGACCTTGACCCCGCCGACGCGCAGCCAGTCGTCCCCCAACCCCGCCCGCAGCCGCAACCCCAGGGCGTGGTCGAGCGCCTCCAGGGGAAGGTACTGCACGACGCGCAGACCCAGCCGCCCGTCGGCGTGGAGCCGCTGGAGGGCATCAAAGGTGGTCAGGTCGCCCATCTGATGGACGGCGGTGAGCCCCACCCGCCAGGCCCGTTCGAAGGCCTCCGGCAGGGCATCGGCTACCACCTCGGCGTCCGGCTCCGGGATGGCCCGCCGGATCAACTCCATCGCCGCTTCCAGGAAGAGGCCTGTTGGCCGGCCGGAGGGGTCCCTCCCGAGACGCCCACCCTTCGGATCGGGCGTCCCCTTCCCCACCCCAGCCCGCTGCATCGCCAGCGTGTTCGCCACCAACGCGTGGCCGCTCTTGGCGGTCAGCGCCACCGGATGGCGGGGAGCGATCCGGTCCAGATCGCTCGCCGTGGGGAAACGTGGATCGGGCCACGCTTCCTGATCCCATCCTCGCCCCAGCACCCACTTTCCCGGCGGGGTAACACGGACCCGCGCCGCCACCCGATCCAGCATCTCCGCCAACGATCGGCAGCCCCTCAGGTCCACCTCTCTCAGCCCCAGGGCGAACCAGCCGAGGTGGATGTGAGCGTCGATGAGGCCGGGGAGGACGCAACGCCCCCCCAGATCGACGACCTGCACACCACGTCCCCCCAGGTCCCGCAGGTCTTCCCCGCCGACGGCGACGATCCGTCCCTGGCTCACCGCCAGCGCGGAGGCCAGCGGACGGCGGGGGTCCATCGTGTGCACGCGACCGTTGAGGAGAAGGAAGTCCGGCTTCACCTGGCTCCCCCCTGCAGGGGGAACTCCGCCAGGACGGAGTACTCCGCCCCGGTGGGCTTGAGGACGCTGCGGAAGAGGACGAAGCGGTCGGCGGGGGCCTCCCCCAGCAGGCCGACGTCGGCGGCGGAGACGACCTCGCCGATGCGGGCCCGGTCGCCTGGGGAGACCCGCCGGTTGACCCGGCCCAGCGTGAGATGAGGGGTGAATCCCCGTCCCTCAGGCGGGTAGCCGAAGGGGGCCATCACTTCCTCGATGGCGTCCTGCAGGGCGGCCAGCCGGCCCGTGGGCTCCTGGACCCCTACCCAGATGACGCGGGGGCGGCGGAGGTTGGGGAAGCAGCCGAGCCCCTCCACGGTGAAGGTGGAAGGGGGCGCGTTGCGGGCCACCGCCGCCAGCGCCCCCTTGATCTCGGGGAGTTTCGCCACCGGCGTCTCGCCGAGGAACTTCAGCGTAAGGTGGATTCCCTCCGCCCGCACCCAGCGCACGCTGCGCGGTGGCGTCTCACGCTCCAG
>DROW01000063.1 GCA_011388675.1 Chloroflexota bacterium
AGGAGATCGTCGAGGGCCCCCGCCAGTTTCGAGAAGCGATCCTGTACTCCGGCGGCCAACCCCTCACCCTGGGCCTGGTCCGTGGCGGGGAGACCCTTTATCTGACCGTACAACCTCGCCTCGTCGGGGGGCGGTGGTTCCTCGGCGTGATGATGGAACCGTGGCCCGACCCGGACGGGGTGCGACGATATCCCATCCCCCAGGCGGCGGGGATGGCTGCTGGGCACCTCTACGAAGTGATCGACACCCTCATCCGCCTACCCCGCCTTCTCTCCGAGGGGAAGATCACCCCTCAGGAGGCCCGTCCTACCAGCGCCGTCGGCATCAATTCCATCCTCACCCTCGCCCTGCAACAGAGTCTGAAGTGGCACCTGGCCTTTCCGGCGCTGGAGATGGCCGCACTGGTCAGTTTCTTCCTGGGCCTGACGAACCTCCTGCCCCTCCCGGCCCTGGACGGGGGGCGCATCCTCTTCGTGCTCATCGAAGCCATCCGCGGGCGGCGCGTCCGCCCCGAGGTGGAGGCCCTGGTTCACCAGGTAGGACTGTTTGTCCTCCTGGCCCTGATGCTGTTCTTCGTGGTTCAGGATATTGTCAATCCGGTGGTGGCATGGTCTTTGTTGAACCGATGAAACGCTCGATCCGAGACGTATTGGATCAACTTCGCTCCGGCTTCGTCTCCCGGGCGCGGCTGTACGACCTCTCCGGCCTGGACCGCGCGGAGGCGATGGAGGTCGAGGCTGCCTGGCGGGACCTGCCCGTGCGCACCCGACGGGAGGTGATCCTCACCCTCGTCGAGGTGGCCGAGAACGACTTCGAGGCCGACTTCGGGGCCGTCTTCCGCATCGCGCTGGACGACCCGGACGCGACGGTGCGCGAGGCGGCGGTGGAAGGTCTATGGGAGGACGAGGACGTCCGTCTGGTCCCTCGCTTCGCCGCCTTCCTGCGGGAGGACCCCGCCCCCAACGTGCGAGCGGCGGCTGCCGCGTCGCTGGGCCGTTTCCTTCTGCTGGGCGAACTGGGCAAGATCCGCCCCCTGCCCCACCAGCAGGCCTACGAAGCCCTGTTGGCCGCCTGTCGGTCGCTGCAGGAGACGCTGGAGGTACGCCGCCGGGCGCTGGAGGCCCTGGCCTACTCGGGTGAGGAGGAAGTCGCCGCGCTGATCTCCGAGGCCTACCGACACCCTGAGGAGAAAATGCGCGTCAGCGCGGTCTTCGCAATGGGACGAAGCGCCGACGAGCGATGGGCCGAGTACGTGCTCCGCGAACTTCTGAGCCCCAACCCGGAGATGCGGTTCGAGGCGGCCCGTGCCTGCGGCGAACTGGGATTGGAGGAGGCGGTCGCCACGTTGATCGAACTGGTGGAAGACGTGGACCCCGAGGTGCGGGAAGCCGCCATCTGGGCCCTGGGGCAGATCGGAGGGGACGAGGCCCGCAGCACGCTTAAGCGGTGCCTGCGCAGCGACAATGAAGCCCTGCGGGAGGCCGCCCGCGACGCCCTGCGCGAACTGGAGTTCCTTCACGGCGACCTGGGCACCCTCCTGATCCCCTTCGACTTCTTCGACGAGGACGACGAGGAAGAGGAGGAAGAGGGCTTCCTGTGAACCCCCGACGGTATCTCTACGTTTTCGTCCTCCTGCTCCTGGCGGGAACGGTCGGGGGGGCGTCGGTAACCTACGCCCAGGATCCGCCCCCGATCACCGTTTCCCACATCGCCGCCCATTACACCTTCGGGCAACAGGCCACCTTCGAACTAGAGGCTTCCGCCCCCGCCACGATCACCGCCGTCTACCTCTACGTCCAGCCGGAAGGCACGGAGCGGGTGGACGTCCATCCCGTCCCCATCGACCCGGGGCCCACCGTCCGGGCTCGCTACGTACACGACCTCCACCTCTCCCCCTTTCCTCCCTTCGGGCGGGTCTCCTGGTGGTGGGAGATACGGGATAGCGAAGGGCATTCGCTGCTCACCGACCCTATTCTCCTCTCCTACGTCGACAATCGGTTCTCCTGGCACACCGTCACCAGCGAGCCGATTCAGGTCCACGTGACAGTGGACGACCCAGTGTTCGCCCAGGCGGCGTTGGACGCGGCCCGCAACAGCCTGACGTCCATCACCCAGCAGTTGGAAGTCCCGCCGCCGGAGCGGATCGACATCTACGTGTATCCCTCCCAGGAGGAGATCCGCGCGGCGCTGGAGATGGCCGGGCGGGAATGGGTTGGCGGAGAAGCACGGCCGGAACTGGGCGTCGTCCTGGTCGCCATCCCCAACAGCCCGATCGCGATGTTGCAGATGGAGCGGGACATTCCCCACGAACTAACCCACCTGCTGGTCTACCAGGCCGTCGGCCCCGAAGGATACCGTTTCGTCCCCGCCTGGCTCGACGAGGGATTGGCGACGGCCAACGAACTCAGCCCCGACCCGCTCCTCGAAGCCACGCTGGAGGAAGCGCGCAGCCAGGGACGGTTGATCCCGCTCCACGAACTGTGCGCCCCCTTCCCCGCCGACCCGGACACCGCCCTACTCTCCTACGCCGAGAGCGCCAGCCTGGTCCAGTACGTCCAGCGCCGCTACGGCAACGAGGGCATCCGCGCTCTGCTGAACGCCTACGCCGATGGGGCGGGGTGCGAGGGAGGCATCCTACAGGCACTGGGCATCAGCCTGCGGCAACTGGAACTGGCCTGGCACGCCGATCTGACAGGGATGGACCACTGGCTGACCTGGATCTCCGAAAACCGGGGCTGGCTGGCCCTCTGGGCCCTCGGCATCCTCACCCTCATCCCTATGGGCATTGGACTTCGCCGTCGTTCAACCCCATCGGAGGTCGCCTCTCAATGAACGCACCGATGCTCGTGTTCGATCTGGAGACGCAGCGAATCGCCAGCGAGGTCGGCGGCTGGTCGAACATCCGCGCCCTGGGCCTCTCCGTGGGGGTAACCTACGACCCCGACAACGATCTATACCGGGTGTACACCGAGGCCGACGTGAACCAACTGATCGCGGACCTGCGGGCGGCCCGACTCGTCGTCGGATACAACCTCTACCGGTTCGACTACGAGGTCCTGCGGGCCTACACCGACGATCCCCTAGACGACCTGCCCACGGTGGATATGCTCCGCGACCTCTACCAAGCGTTGGGTTGGCGGCCCAAACTGGACGACGTGGCAGCAGCCACGCTGGGGGAACAGAAAAGCGCAGACGGCCTGGCCGCCGTCCGCTGGTACCGCGAAGGAAGACTGGATCAGGTGATCGCGTACTGCAAGCGGGACGTGGAGGTTACCTGGCGAGTGTACGATTTCGGTCGCCGGAACCGGTACGTCGTTGTGCGCGACCGGCGCTGGCGGCTCCGACGGGTCCCTGTCCGATGGTAAAGTCGTTCGAGCCGGCCTATCTCGCTCTGCTTCGCTCCGGGGAACTCCGCCGTCGGGTGGAGGCCGCCTACGAGCGAATGCACAGTTGCGACCTGTGCGGGCGGAAGTGCGGCGTGGATCGGTACACGACCACCGGGGCCTGCAAGACGGGGGTGAAGGCCGTTGTCGCCAGTTACGGCCCGCATTTCGGCGAGGAAGACCCTCTGCGCGGACACAGAGGGTCCGGTACCATCTTCTTCTCCTGGTGCAACCTGAACTGCCAGTACTGCCAGAACTACGACATCAGCCAGTTGGGACACGGCGAGGAGGTGGAGCCGGAAGAACTGGCTTCGATGATGCTCTCCCTCCAGGCACAGGGATGTCACAACATCAACCTGGTCTCCCCCAGCCACGTAGTCGCCCCTATCCTGGCCGCCGTCCTCATCGCCGCCGAGGCGGGCCTGCGCCTCCCCCTGGTCTATAACACCGGCGGCTACGATTCGATGGAGGCACTGCGGCTGCTGGACGGAGTAGTGGACATTTATATGCCGGATATGAAGTACGCCGACGAGGAGATCGCCTATCGCTACTCCCGCGTGCGCAATTACCCGGCGGTGAACCGGGCAGCCGTCAAGGAGATGCATCGGCAGGTGGGCGATCTGGTACTGGACGAACAGGGGATCGCACTGCGCGGGCTCCTGGTCCGCCACCTGGTGCTCCCCGGAGGATTGGCTGGCACACCGGAGATCGCCCGCTTCCTGGCCGAGGAGGTCTCTCGGGATACGTACATCAACGTGATGGACCAGTACCGCCCGTGCTACCGGGCGCACCAGTACCCCCCGCTGGACCGCCCGATCACGCCGCAGGAATACGAGGAGGCCGTGGAAGCCGCCCGCCGGGCAGGCCTGCACCGCTTCGACAGGCGACAGACGCGCCTGTGGCGTCTGATCTGGTAAACTCGGGACAACGCAGGAGGGACGACAGCACGATGAAGGCTTACCCGCAGGAACAGGCCCGACTCCACGCCGTCGTCGAGGGACGCGTGCAGGGGGTCAACTTCCGCTACTACACGGTTCGCACCGCCCGCCGTCTGGGGGTGACCGGTTGGGTCGCCAACCGGTGGGATGGGACGGTGGAGACGGTCGCTGAAGGACCGCGGGCCGCGCTGGAATCGTTCCTCGCCTTCCTCCACGAAGGATCGCCTGCCGCCCACGTCACCCGTGTCAACTTCCGCTGGGAGCAACCCACGGGGGAATTTGCCGATTTCACGGTGCGATACTTATGACCTACGACCCGACCCGCACTCGCGAACGACTGGCCTGGATCATCCTTCTGCTTTCCTTCGCCGCCTGCATCGGGCTGGCGGTCGGGTTCCCGCTGGGGGTGCGCCACTTCATCCACACGGCCCGGATCAGGCAGGACGTCCTCCTGGAGCCCCAACAGGGCACGCCCCGGCTCCAGCGCAGAGGGCAGGGGCCCGTCGTCGCCCTCGTCGGGCCGACCTGGGACGTGCCTCCCGGGACCGTTATGACGACCGACGAGTCGTCGCGGAGCCTGCTGACGATCTACGCCCCGGGCACCGAATCGGTCCCCGTGGCAACCGTCCAGATCTACGGCGGGACCTCCGTGATCCTCGTCGCCGCCAGGTCCCCCCGCTTCGGCGCTAGCCCCCTCCCGCACGAGGTCGTCCTGGAGGTCCCCAGAGGACGTGTGCGAATCGCCGTGACGCCCGCCTATGGACGGCCCACCCGGGTCGAACTGCGCACCCCCCATATGACGGCCTTCCTCGACGAGGGGAGTTTCGAGGCCCGGGTCCGCGAGGCGGAATCGGAACTGGCCGTGCGGAGCGGAACGGCCCAGGTTACCACCCCCGACGGCAAGGAGGCCACCCTCTCGTCTTCCCAGCGCGTCCTGGCCCAGTCCAACAAACACACCCTGACCATCCTCCCCGCCGAACGGAACCTGGTGTTCAACGGGGATTTCACCGCACCGCTCGAGGAAGGATGGGAGGTCTACCACAAAGATGTGCAGCAGGAACCCGCCGGTACGGTCACCGTGGAGACCTTCGGGGGGCGGCAGGTGGCCCGTTTCCGGCGAATAGGCCAGGGACACGCCGAGGTGGGGATCCGCCAGCAGGTGGACTACGATGTACGCGATTTTTCCTCTCTGATCCTCCACCTGAACGTGATGCTTCTGGAACAGAGCCTGCCCGGCTGCGGCTCCCTGGGGTCCGAATGCCCGATCATCGTCCGCATCGACTACAAAGACATCGAGGGGACCGACCGGACCTGGTATCACGGCTTCTACAGCGTGGAGAAAGCCTCCCAGGACCTTCTCTACCCGTGGGACGAGCAGATCCCTCCCCGGACGTGGTACTCCTTCGAAGGGAATCTGATCGAAGAATTCGAGGTACCGCCCGCCCGGATCAAGACGATATGGATCTACGCCTCGGGCTGGTCGTTCGACGCGATGGTGACGGAGGTCGAACTGCTGGCCCAGGAATAGGCGGAGCCGCAGGGAAACGGAGGGGGCGACAGCGTCCTGCCGCCCCCTCCGGACCGCCGATGGGAGCCTACATTTCCTCCAGGCGACGGCGCAAGGCCTCCGGCGTGGCCACTCGGATGGGCACATACCGGGTCCGCGGGTAGTACTGCCGGAAGAACGCCTCCAGGTCTCCCGGCCACGCCTCCGGGTTGACGGCGATCACCGTCTTGTCCTCCAGCGCGCCGATACCCGCGTCGTCGGCACTCCCCCCGATGGTCCACCGGTGCCGGTCCCAGGCCCCGCTTTCGAGGACGGCCTGCACCCACTCTCGCCCGGCCTCCGGCGGGAGCAGGACGTAGGTGCGCGAGTACTGTTCCCGCGGCATTCCCCACACCGGACCGGCCAGCCTCACCTCGACATCGGCCTCCACGGGACGCTGCTCGCCTCCATCGGCAGTGAACGCCACGTGATAGACGCCGGTCTCAGTGGGGACGAAGGTCCATCCCCAGGCGTATCCCCCCTGTGGCGGTTCTACTTCGACCGGCGAGGCGGGCACCTCCCCCGCGGGCCCTGTGACCTGCAGGCCGACGTCCTCATAGGCGACGCTGGATGCCACCGTCACCCGCACCACCTCCTGTACCACCGGCTCGGCTGGATCGAAGGTCATTCGGACCCAGGGCGCAGGGGCCACCACCTGCAGGGCCACATCGTCCCAATAGGCATCGTTGTGCTTGAAAGGCCAAAGCGTGCGAGAGCGAAGGAAGATCGTCACCCGGTCCGCACGCGCCGTCGCCTCCACGGGAGGCACAGGGCGGTGGGCATTGTAGATATGCGCCCCCTTACCCCATATCACCGTGTCGGCGTAAGGATCGG
Source organism: Chloroflexota bacterium (assembly GCA_011388675.1). Classification (GTDB taxonomy): domain Bacteria; phylum Chloroflexota; class Anaerolineae; order B4-G1; family DUEL01; genus DUEL01. The sequence continues at coordinate 6,702 of DROW01000063.1, forward strand.
TGCCGCCTGTGGGATCGATCCCCACCCAGAAGGTGAAATTCTTGGCGTTGCTGTCCAACCCCGGCGCTCCCTCCAGGGCGTAGAAATGGTTGTAGCCGACGCCCTCTCCCTCGCTCCAACGGGGATCGTCCGGGTGCGCCCCCTGATCGTGATTGCTCCAGGCGTGGGCCCAGGCGGTCAGCCGAAGGCGTGCCCCCGGATCAACCTCCACCTGTTGGAACAGACCACCGTCGTGGATGCGGAAGAAGGTGAAGAAGAGAAGAGCCTTCTGACCAGAATGGACCCGCACGGGGTCGCCGGTGATCCAGGCGTCCCGCACCTCCGGCTGCGCCCACCCCACAGTGTTGTCCGGGTCGTGCTCCACGGGCAGGCCGTGCCGAAACCACACGGTCCATCCGGGCGGGGTGAAGATGTTCTCCCGCTCCGTCTCCTCGACGCGCCCGTCGGTGTAGAAGATCTTGCACCGATGGGAGGATTCCTCCGCCCAATCAGCCTCGAATCCTCCGTTACGCACGAGATTCTCGCCCATTATCCGCCCCCTCTCGTTTAACTGGTCGTGCCTACAGGCCTTCAAAACCGAGGCCCCGCTCGCGCAGACTCACCCACCGCTGGTGCCCGATGATCAGATGATCCAGCACCTCAATGCCCAGGACCCGTCCTGCCCGCACCAAGTCGCGGGTCACGGCGATGTCGTCCGGGGACGGCGTCGGATCTCCCGAGGGGTGGTTGTGAGCGACGATGATCGCTGCGCTGTTCCTGCGCACCGCCTCGCGAAACACATCGGCAGCGCGCACCTGGGTTTGGTTGAGACTCCCCTTGTAGACCGGTTCGCTGCCCAGCACGCGGTTGCGGACGTCGAGGAAGAGAACGTAGAGGTATTCCTGCTCACAATGACCGATCTTCGGCATCAGGAGCATCGCTGCATCGGCTGGGGATCGGATCTGGGGCCGCTCCTCCGGCGCGGCAAGCATCAGCCGCCGGCCCAGTTCCACCGCCGCTTGGATCTGTGCCGCCTTCGCCAGGCCCACTCCTCGCTCCGCCTCCAGTTGGGATAGCGAGGCCTTCGCCAGCCCCGCCAGACCCCCGTATCGAGCCAGGAGGCGACTGGCCATCGCCAGCGCGCTCTCCCCACCGACCCCCGTGCGAAGCAGAATGGCCAACAATTCAGCGGTAGAAAGGGCCCCCGGCCCCAACCGGTGCAACCGCTCCCGCGGCCGTTCTTGCTCCGGAAGATCTTTGATCGTTGGACGGTACGTTGAAACTTCGTTGTCGGCTGCCATGTCGAGCCTACTATACCCCGTCCACCGATGATGTCAAGTTTGAGAGATAACGGGTATTCGAAGTGCATCACGCTAGTACCGGTCCCCCCTCTTGCCTTCCGTTTCGAACACCCGCGCCCCTGGATGTAATGGGCCAACAGATCGTTACCCCCCTCTGGGTCGCAAGCGAGGAGGAGGTCGGTGCTGATCGTGTCCAAGATGAGGGGTGGGAAGGAAGCGATGGTTTTCGGGCCGGTGTAGCCCAAACTTTGCAGGACGGACAACGGGGG
>DROW01000064.1 GCA_011388675.1 Chloroflexota bacterium
GATCTCCGCGCCGCCCTCGCGGACCGGCGGCGGGAAGATGCGCTCCCAGCGGACACCCGACCCCGCCGCGCCGACCTTTTCCGGCTCTGCGCCGATGTCGGCTGCGGTCCAGACCGGGTACTGGGCCCGCGTCGCCTTGCGGATGCCCATAAACGAAGGGTAGCGCGGCTCGTTGATCCCCTTCACCGTGCCGATCGCCGCTGGCAGCGGGGCCGTTACCACCTGGCGGCCCTGCTCCAGCAGCCGCTCCACCGTGATGGTCCGCCCCTCAAAGTCCAGTTCGACGATCTTGATCACGTAGGTGAGGGGGGAGAACCCCAGGCGGCGGGCCACCTCGATCGGCACCTGCCCGGTCTGGCTGTCGATGGCCGACTTGCCGAAGAGCACCAGGTCCACGTCCCCCATCTTCTCGATGGCCTTGGCGAGGACGTAGGAGGTCGCCAGGGTATCTGAGTTCTCGAACGCTTCGTCCCACACCCGGATCCCCTCGTCGCACCCCATCGCGATGGCGTGCTTGAGAGCCTCCAGCGCCTCCTCCGGCCCCATCGAGAGGACGGTGACCTTCGGCTCGCCGTTGAACCGCTCTTTGATGAGGATGGCCTCCTCAACGGCATACTCGTCCCACGGGTTGATGATGATCGGCGAATCGCCCCAGGAGACGTTGCCCGCCTCGTCCACGGTCAGTTTGGCCGCCGAGTCGGGCGTCTGTTTGGTACAGACGACGATGTGCATGTTCACCTCCTCTTCAGGACAACGTGGAACTTCGAACCTCGAACGCTATGCCTCCCTCTGCCACTCTTCCGGATCGTAGGCTGGCAGTTCGCACCGCAGCGGACGGTCCTCTCGGTACCCCAGGGCGTATTGCGCCTGGATGATCTCGTGGATCTGGGTGGTGCCCTCGTAGATGCAGGCACCCTTGGAGTTGCGCAGATACCGCTCCACGTCGTACTCGTCGGAGTAGCCGTAGGCGCCGTGGATCTGGACGGCGTTGGAGGCGGCCTGGAAACTGGCCTCGGTGGCGAACCACTTGGCGAGGCTGGTCTGCCACGTGTTGCGGACCCCCTGGTTCTTCAGCCAACCCGCCCGCAGGTAGAGCAGCCGGGCGATCTCGTAATCCCGCTTCATATGAGCGATCATCTGCTGGACCAATTGGTGCTGCCCGATCTCCTTGCCGAAGGTCTTGCGTTCGCGGGCGTACTTAACCGACGCCTCCAGGCAGGCGCGGATCAGCCCGGTCGCCCCGGCCCCGATGGTGTACCGGCCGTTGTCCAGGCAGCTCATCGCCACCTTGAAGCCCTCGCCCTCCTCGCCCAGCCGGTTCTCCACCGGCACCTCCACGTCCTCCATCGCGATCCAGCCGGTGGAGCCGGCCCGCACGCCCATCTTGCCGTGGATGTCCCCGGTGGTCACCCCCTTCATCTCCCGCTCGACGATGAAGGCGGTGATCCCTCGATGGCGCGGCTTGGCCTGCGGGTCGGTCACGGCGAAGACCAGGAAGTTGTGGGCTACCGACGCCAGGCTGATCCACATCTTCTCACCGTTGAGGATGTAGACGTCCCCCTCCCGGCGGGCCGTCGTGGAGAGGGCGGCCGCATCCGACCCCGCCCCCGGCTCGGTGAGGGCGTAAGCAGCGAACCGCTCGCCCCTCGCCTGGGGGACCAGGAACCGCTGCTTCTGTTCCTCGGTGCCCCACTGGAGCAACCCCAGGCTGTTGAGGGCCACGTGGACGCTCAGGACAACCCGCAGGGAGGAGTCGACCCGTTCCAGTTCCTCGCAGGCTAGCCCCAGGCTGATGTAGTCCATCCCCTGCCCGCCGTACCGGACGGGGATGCAGATGCCGAGGATGCCCAGTTCCCCCATCCGTTCGATGGCTTTGGTGAAAGGCTTGTGGGCACGGTCGTACTCTTTGATGTAAGGGGCCGCTTCCTTCTCGGCGAAATCCCGCACCATGCGGGCGACCATCTTGTGTTCTTCGGTCAATTCAAAGTCCATTTTCAGGCTCCTCTCGGGGATGATAACTGACCGGCGGTCATTATATTCGCGAACGGTCAGGGCGCAAGTTCGCGTGGGCCGGTTGCTGGTTCTAAGGGACGACGGTCAGGATCTGCCCCACTTCGATGCGGTAGTCCGGCCCGATGTCGTTGAGGGCGACCAGTTGGTCCACGGTCAATCCGAAGCGGCGGGCGATGGAATAGACGGTGTCGTGCGGCTGGACGTAGTACCCGTACCGGCCCTGAGGCGGGGGGACGGGGATCAGGACCATCGTTCCGGCTTTGACCTCCCCCGGATCGGGAAGGTTGCTGGCCTGGGCGATGGCCTCGGCCGTGGTGCCGAATTTCAGCCCGATGCGGAACAGGTTTTCGCCACTCTGAACGACGTAGTAGATGCCCGTATCGGCGGTGGGGGCGGCGGAAGGTGTGGGGGCCGGTGGGGAGGGCGTTGGTTGAGGGGACGGAGCCGGGGGCGACGGGGCGGTGGGTTGAGGTGAGGCCTGGGGGCCGACCGCCTGCTCCCCCTCCGCCGCGGTCAGGACGGTGATCAGACCGTCCGAAAGCGGTGTGATCTCGATGGGGTTCCCCGCTGCGTCGTAGGCGGCCACGCTCTCGAACTCCAGCGGCGTTCCCCCAGCCGCCACACCGCGGAGCGTGATCACGGCGACCACCCCGTTGCCGCTCGCCCCCTCACCGCTGTCCTGGGCCACCTCATAGACGATCCGCCCTTTTTCGCTCTCTACCGTAACCTGATTCTGGATCACGTGGAGCGGCGCGGGAATCGTCCCCGGTGCGATCTGGACCCCCTCCTGAGCGGCGTCCGCGTCCTCTACCTGGACGTAGTCGGGATCGAAGAGCATCGTCAGCACAAGGTGGTTCAACTGGTGGGCCCCCTCGATCCAGACCTTGACGACCGCCGTCTGCCCCACCGTCATATTCACCACCGACGGCTCCAGATAGACGCTGGGGGACTGATCGAGGGAGGATGGGGAGGCTGGAGGAGGGGAAGTCGGCTGCGCCGCCTCAAGAGCGCTGGCCGTGGGGACGGAAGTAGGACTGGCTTCGGCCGCGACGGGCGTTTCCTCATACGTCCCTCGTGTACATCCTGCGAGCGAGAGCAACAGCAGTCCACCGACCAGGAGAACAAGGAACCTTCTATCCATCGGTAACCTCCTTAAAAAGGCTCGACGAACCATCCGCCTCTCCAATCATCCCGTCACCGGGTTGCCCGATCGCCGGAGCACCTGGTTGACCAACCGCCCCCAGTCCTCCAGGCGGAGCCGCTCCGCCCGCAGGAGGGGATCGATTCCGGCTCCGCGTAACGCTTCGACGGCCTCGTCGGGGGAGATCCCCAGCCCCGCCGCCAGGCTGTTCCGCAACTGTTTGCGCGGCTGGCTGAAGCCCGCCCGCACCACGCGGAAGAAGGCCGCGGTGTCCTGCACGTCGACCGGGGGTTGGGGGTGCCGGTCGATCCGCACCACCGCCGACTCCACCTCCGGCCGTGGGTAGAACGCCCCCGGCTTCAGCCGAAACAGGATCCGGGGTTCCCCGTAGAAGTGGACACTCACCGCCAGCAGGCTCATCCGCCCCTCGCGGGCCACGATCCGTTCCGCCACCTCCCGCTGCACGGTGACCACCATCCGGTCGGGGGGGACCCGGGCCTCCAGGAGGTGCCGCAGCACGGCGGCGGTGATCCCGTAGGGAAGGTTGGCGACGACTTTGTAGGGCCGCTCCTCCATCAGCGCAGCCGGGTCCAGTTTCAGGATGTCCCCTTCCACCAGGCGGACGTTGGTGAGATCGGCCAGTTCCTGCGAGAGTGCGGCCATCAGGTGGGGGTCTACCTCCACCGCCACGACCCACCCCGCCGCTGCCGCCAGCGCGCGGGTGAGGGTGCCCAACCCTGCCCCGACTTCCAGCACGGCCTCGTCGCGGGAGAGTTCCGCCGCCGCCACGATCCGCGCCAGCGCGCTTTCGTCCACCAGGAAGTGCTGCCCCAGCCGTTTGCGGGGCCACAGGTTGTACCGTCGCAGCAGCCGGCGGGTCTCTTCCTTCATTGCTCGAGGATGTAGTCGATCTGCTCCGGCGGCGGCACCGGCGTCAGCAGGTACACGTCCACCCAGCGGTACCAGAGGACCAGGTTGTCGTCGTCGTAGCCCAGGTCGATGCGGCGGCCCCGGATCGCCCCGCCGGTGTCGGCCGCCAGACCGACGCCGTAGCCCGGCACGTACACCCGGCTCCCCAGGGGGATCAATCGTGGGTCCACCGCCACGATCCCCCGGCGCATCGGCAAGCCCAGCCGGGTCCGGCCGTAGTAGGGGCTGGTCTGTGGCACGCCGGCGGTGGACGCGCTGTAGGAGGGCGCCAGCATCCGGATCACCCGCCAGTACTCCACCACCCCTTGCGGGGTCTTCAGTTGGCGGACCACGATCTTCGTCCCGTAACCGATGATCTTGGTGGTCGGCGGGACGGCGACGTACTCGTTCTCCAGGGTGCGGGAGACCTCCACGCCGTTCTCGTACCGCACCCGCCACCGCCGCTTCAGCGTCCCCGGCGCGCCCTCCTGAAGCACCCGTCGGTGGTCGATCTCCAGGTCGGGGTCGGGCTGCCAGACCACGTCGAAGGGGATCGGCGACTGCTCGACGACGAACTCCTCGGCCACCCGCACCACCTCGATCGTCGTCTCGTCGCCCAGGGAGGCGTCCAGCGGCGGCCGGGTGTAGTCCTGCCCGGAGAGAACGATCCCCAGGTCGGCCAAAACCTCTCCTACCCGCTCCCGGTGCGTCCGGGTGCGGATCGTCCGGCCGTCCACCCGCACCGTGACCGGCCGCGATCGCTCCACGTAGATGTGGGTGCCCGCCGTCAGCGGCTCTCCCAGATCCGGCCGAACGCGGTCGGCCAGATAGAGGGTCAGCCCAGCCTCCCGCAACGCCTCACCCACCGTTCGGGCTGTGGTGTGGAAGGTGAACGTCTCCCCGTCCTCGTGCAGGGTGACGGGGATCGCCCGTCGGACGAGGAGGTGGAGGGCGGAATCATCTGCCTCTACGCGGACCTCGTCGTGCGGCCCCAGGGGGACCCCGGCTTCCTGGAGGATCTGTTCCGGGATGGTGGCGTGGGTCCGGATCTGCCATCGCCGGCCGTCGGCCTCGATCCAGACGGATCGGGCGTGGACCACGCGGACGGTCATGCCGGGGGAGAGAGGGGTGTCGGGGGAGGGCTCGACGATGTCTTCTGGGTGGAGGACCACCCCTGCGTCCAGCAGTAGCGCGCCGACCGTCGCCTGGTGGGTGCGGAGGGAGCGGGGCACGCCGTCGACGACCAGCGTGACGCGCGTCGATCCGGCCTGATACCCTGCTGCTACCCCGACCACGAGGAGCAGGGCGGCCAGGGTGACCAGGCCGCGGGCGAGCGAGGGCGGCACTGGACGGGAAGTTCGGTTCATCATTGGTCTACGAAAACGGGCGGCGGCACAGCCGTCGCCCGCAGTTCTCCGGTGGTCGTGCACCCCCCTTCGAACCGCACCGCACGGCTTGTTCGGGCCCTCCGGCTCCGGGCAGGCGCCCCTGCGGCACCCAGGAGGGACTCCTTACCGTTGCTTCCTCCCGGACCTGGCGGGGTTCGGAGGCTCCTGCCGCGCAGGACCCGCCCTTCAACACCTTCAGACCTCGACAGTCCCGCACGTGCTAAGTCCTCTGGGGGGAATTCGACCCCGCTATGGCGGATTGCGGGTACAGGGCACCGCCAGCTCCCCGTCTAGCACGACCACCGGGGAGCATGCTACCGCAGGAGAGGGGTTTTGTCAACCGCAGAGGGAACATAGACGCAAACACAACCGGCCCACGCCGTCGGCCACTCAGCGTGGGTCGGAGGAGGTCCATTGTGCGGGGGAGATTTTCTCTATTTCTTCGCCCGTCGCTGCCAGCGGGTTCGCTTCAGCAACTTGCGATGCTTATGCTTCGCCATCTTCTTCTTCCGCCATTTCTTGTCCGACGGCATACGCACCTCCTCATCGGATTTGGGACCGCTCCCATTATAGCCGGAAACGGCGGAAGGTGCAAGGTCGGTTCCTCCCGGAGAGCGTGATTCACTTCGAATGCCCAGCGCCGATAGCGATTGACAGCCCCCCTAAAGCAAGGTATACTCCTCCCGCGTTTATGCGACTGAAGCGACTGGTACTGCAGGGATATAAATCGTTCGCCAATCGAACGGAGTTCCTCTTCCCCGGCGGCATCACCGCCATCGTGGGCCCGAACGGCTCTGGCAAGTCCAACATCGCCGACGCCATCCGTTGGGCGCTGGGTGAGCAGAGCCTCCGCGCGTTGCGGGGGAAAAGCACCCAGGATATGATTTTCTCCGGCGGCAAGCGGCGGGCCCAGGCCGGGATGGCGGAAGTCCTTCTCACTCTCGACAACAGCGGCGGCTGGCTCCCCATCGACTACACCGAGGTCACCATCGGCCGCCGGGCCTACCGTTCGGGCGAGAGCGAATACCTCCTCAACGGCCAGCGGGTCCGATTGCGGGACCTCAACCAACTTCTGGCCGAGAGCGGCCTCAGTCGCCGCACCTACGCCGTCATCGGGCAGGGGCTGATCGACGCCGCCCTCTCCCTTCGCCCCCAGGAGCGGCGTGCTCTTTTCGAGGAGGCGGCTGGCATCGCCGTCTACCGGGCCCAGCGGGAGGAGGCCTCGGCCCGCCTGGACGAGACCCAACGCAATCTGGAGCGGGTCCGCGACATCATCAGCGAGGTGGAACCCCGCCTCCGTCGGCTGGAGAAGCAGGTCGAGCAGTTCCAGGAGCACGAGCGGCTCACCGGCTACCTGACCCGCCTGCTGCGCACCTGGTACGGCTATCAGTGGGGGCAGGTGCAGGAGAGGTTGCGCGCGGCCCGGGAGCGGGTCCGTCGGCTGGAAGCGGAACTGGCCGACCGCCAAGCCGAGGCGGAGGAGGTCGCAGCCCGTCTGGCGGAACTGCGCGCCCGGCAGGCCGAACTCCGCGCCCATCTGCGCGACCTGTACCGGCGGACGGCGGACCTGCACGATCAGGCGGACGCCGCCCAGCGGGAACTGGCCGCCCTCACCGAGCGCAGCCGGCTGCTGGTCGCCCAGCGGGAACAGACCCTCCAGGAACTGGAGCCGTTGCGTGCGCAGCGGGACGCCCAGAACCGGAGGGTCGAGGCGGCCCGGGAGCGGATGGAGGAACTGCGGGCGCAGGTGGAGGCGCGGGAACGCCGCCTCGCCGCTCTCCAGAAAGAGCACCAGCGGCTACAGGAGGAGGTCAGCCGTCGGTCCGCCCGCCGGGTCCAGATCCGGAAGGAGATCGAAGCCCTCCAGGCCCGACTGGCCCGGCTGGAGGCCGAGCGGAACGAGGCCCACGCTGAGGAGGTCCGCCTCCAGGCGGAGCAGGAACTGCTGGCCTACCTCCGCGAAGAGGGAGCCGGCACCGGCCGGGGGGCGCGGTCCCTCCTCCGGGCGGGCCTGTCCGGCGTGCGCGGGGTGTTGAGCGGCCGGGTCCGCGTCCCCGAGGAGTGGGAGACGGCCATCGAGGCCGCCCTCGGCCCGCTGGCCCAGGCCCTGATCGTGGAGGGCTGGGAGGCGGTCGACGAGGCCCGGAGGCGACTTCCCAC
>DROW01000065.1 GCA_011388675.1 Chloroflexota bacterium
GCACCTGCATGTGCCGGGCGGCCCGGGTGAGCCGGTTGCGGGCGATGCCGTAGGGGAAGATCCGCACCGGCGTGGTCACGTCGACGCCAGCGGACTCCACCGCGACCGGTTCCGGTCGGGACGGGGGCCCCCCTGCCCGCTCAGCCCGGCCGGCCTCCCGCTCCTCGATGGAGAGGGGGGTCACCCACTCCGAATGGATCTCGCCGTTCTCGTCTCGGTACCGCAGTTCCGCCCGGATGGGACGGCCGCGCAGGAGGCTATCGACCGCCTCGGCGACGTTGTGGTGGATCAGGAGCCGCTGCCGGTCCTGGATCTCGATCAGCACGTCGAACGTGGGCGGCGCACGCCGCTCCAGGATGGTCTTCTGGGTCCCACGGCGGCGGGCCTCCTCGTCGGAGAGGGTCACGCTCTCGATGCCGCCCACCAGGTCGGACAGGGTGGGGTTCAGGAGGAGGTTGTCCAGCGTGTTGCCGTGGGCGGTGGCGATCAGTTGGACGCCCCGCTCGGCGATGGTCCGCGCCGCCATCGCCTCCAGTTCCCGGCCGATCTCGTCGATGATGATGACTTCGGGGTTGTGGTTCTCCACCGCTTCGATCATCACCTCGTGCTGGAGCGACGGCATCTCCACCTGCATTCGGCGGGCGCGGCCCACGGCCGGGTGCGGGATGTCCCCGTCGCCGCCGATCTCGTTGGAGGTATCGACGATGATGACCCGCTTCTTCTCCGCCAGGACCCGGGCCGCCTCGCGGAGCATCGTCGTCTTGCCCACGCCGGGCCGTCCGACGAGGAGGATGCTCTTGCCGCTCTCGATGATGTCCTGGATGATGGCGATGGTGCCGTAGACGGCGCGGCCCACGCGGCAGGTGAGGCCGACGATGTCGCCACGTCGGTTGCGGATCGCTGCGATCCGGTGGAGGGTGCGGGCGATGCCTGCCCGGTTGTCGGCGTCGAACTCGCCGACCCGATCCACCACGTACTGGATCTCCTCCCGCGTGACCTCGGTGTCGCGCAGCACCACCTCGCCGTCGGTGAAGCGGGCGGTGGGCACGCGGCCGAGGTCGAGGATCACCTCTAAAAGATCGTCCCGCCGGCCGATCTGCTGCAGCGCGTCGCGGATGTCCTCCGGCAGGACGGACAATAAAGCGTCCAGATCGTCGGTAATATGGTTGTAGGACGTCATCTGGTCCTGCTGTTTTTCACCCATAGTCAAATCATTGCCTCCGCAAGACCAATATCCGCTCGAATTTGGTCGTTTTTGTGTACCGCCTTGAACGGCGCTCGTCGGGGATGCGGTCGTCGTAGATCGTCACCACTTCAAATCCCCCGTTCGTGGCCTCCAATGCTAGGTCGGCCAGTATCTCCGCCGTTCTGCGTGTTTTCCCATCGCGTTCCACATCCCCCAGCACCAGGACACAATATCGGCCAGGTTTTAAGACCCGATGCATCTCCTGCAGGCACACCCTCATCTGGGGGATGTATACCTTGTCACTTGCCGTTAGAGAAGCGTCGAGAGACCTCCAATCCTCACATCCGAGGAACCACAGCCTCAACCGGTTGTCCCGGGCATAGTCAAGGGCCCCGAAGTAAGGGGGACTCGAGATAATGGTATCTACGGTCTCGCTTTCGACGGGAAGATTCATTGCATTTGTCTGCCAGACCCGATATTCCCTGTTCTCCCAGTCCACGGGGAGCAGATGTCGTCGATATGCCCTTTTTACCTTGGCAATCAACCGAGAACGGAGGTCACGGTAAGCATACATTTCCGGGTATCTCTCTGGTGGATATTTTTTCCTCCGAAGGTATGGGACGAGATGGCTGGCAGGATAGGAGAGGAACCCCGGTCGGACGTGATGTAGAATGCCAAGGAGACAAGCCATGAGGAAGTAATTCTCCCGCTCGCGTAACACGCGGAATGCTACCAGCACCTCCCGCAAAGTATCCGGATGGAAAAAATTCCGAACCCACTCGGGCACCGATGAGATGTCCTCCCTCGGTGCCTCACGTTCCACAATGGCAAGGAGGTTCTCGGTCTGTTCCAGCGCCGTCTGCAGGCTTCCGGGTGCTTCGAGTTTCCCCCGCGTCAAGACATAAGCATAAGGGCTGAGATCGTTGGCCCACGCTCGACGACCCAGCAGCGCGGCCTCCAGCGGCACGACTCCGGACCCAGAGAACGGGTCCAACACGACGTCCCCACGCTCTGAATAGAGAAGCACAAGAGCCCGCGCCATTCCAGTTTTCATCTTGCCGACGTAAGGGGCCAATTGCTGCAACGTACTTTCCCGGCTAGCAAACGAGCCATGCCATAGGCGGGCATCTAGTTCCTTGACCAGATCCGCCTCATCGAAAAGATATAACTGTCGTGCCTCAGCGACCCGCGTTTTCCTCGACCCTGGCCAGTTTACGTTGCCCATGGTCGCCCCTTGATGTGATCTACCAGTTTCCCTCGATGCCATACCTCTACTTCGCGGCGGGCTCGACGGCTGTCTACCCTCGCGATTTTCACTCGTACTTCCCAGAGATGCTTTGTGTATTCCTTTTCCTCCACTCCAAAGAGCGCTAGAATCCTTTTAGGAAGGCACAACTCGTCCAGGGAGTGAACAGGTGGGGAAGGATCCTCAGGCGTGGGAACACGAGAGGGGAACAGAAAGACATCTGGCGCTGCCAGAGGGCCTACGCTGCTCTCACTGCCCGGGTATTTCGGACATGGACGAGCCGCTGTGCCACAGAGAAAATCTTTGAATATCAATACATCGACCTGCTTCCGTCGCCTCACTAGTTCGTTCGTCAAGCGGCCAATAATGGCCCTTGCCCCGTGAGATGGCTGGTTGACGATTGCTCCGTCGAGGTGGCACCATACAATGAACTCCTTGGCCCAGCGAGGCCTCTCTGAAATGTTGATGCTGTTTCCTTCGCCTCCTTTTACCTCTAACGCGGCATAGACCTCTGGTTCCCCTTCCAAGACCACGGTGAAGTCATATCGGGTCCTCCCACCGCTGGGTTCGTAATCGATGATGCTTCCCTGTCGCCTCAGATTCTCCAGCACGTCCTTCACCAAACCCTCTCGGCCTGTTTTCGATGAGGCAATGAACGAACCCCGGATGCTCTCAATGGCCGAACGAAATACAAGCCCGCTTCTATAATCGGCAGGCTCAATACGATGTTTCCGCAAAATGTCGGGATACCAAGTATCTAAGTTAGAGAGCAGTTCTACCGTCGGCTGTACCTGGCTTACGACGCTTTCCTGGTGATGGCATGGGAGCACGGTCACCCAAGCCCTCCTGTCTCACACGTTGGTTGTTCTTTTTTCGTTCAGGAGTTCAATTCCGCAGATGACGCCACTGGCGGCGATGTCCATGCTTAATTCTTCACCAGCCTTTGGTTCCTGTTTCTCTTGGAAATAAACATAAGCGGCCTTGCATTTATCCTGGGTTGTATCCGCGGAACCGCACAGCCGTCAACGATCATTCCCTCCGCAAAGGCCGACGAAGTACCGATGAAACCGCACGTCCTCTGTCAACTCCGGATGGAAGGCCGTCGCCAGCAGGTTCCCCTGCCGCACCGCCACCACCGTCCCGTCCTCTAGTTGGGCCAGCACCTCCACCCCCTCGCCGACCCGCTCGATGAGCGGCGCGCGGATGAAGACGGCCCGAAAGGGCGGACCGCCCAGCACGGGCACCTCCAGATCGGTCTCGAAACTGTCCACCTGGCGGCCGAAGGCGTTGCGGCGGACCGTCACGTCCATCAGAGCCAGCAATGGCTGGCCCGGCACGCCGTCCACCACCTCCTTCGCCATCAGGATCATTCCGGCGCAGGTCCCCCAGATGGGGAAGCCAGACCGGGCCATATCCCGGATCGGCTCTAGCAGACCCCACTTCTCGATCATCCAACCAATGGTAGTGGACTCCCCGCCGGGGATGATCAGGCCGTCGATCCCCTCTAGATGGGCTGGCAACCGGACCTCCACCGGCTCCACGCCGATCCGCCGCAGCATCTGCTCGTGCTCGATGAAGGCTCCCTGTACGGCTAGAACTCCGATTTTCATTTATCTAACGCACCCTCGATCTGAGTTAATACGTCCTCAACACTGGGTGGCTTTGCTACCCCTTCCACGCACCCATTGGGCCAATGAACGTGATGGGGAGCATAGGGCAACTCCGGGTGGTGGGCCACCGCATCCCACCTCCGTACGACTGCTCCGTCTGCCCCCTGCCAGTGATAACTGTACTTACGCTTGATGATCCCGCTTTTTGTTTCCCAAACAACGTATTCAAACAGTTCGAGCAACCCTCCGTCCGTCAGCCGCACACGGAGACGCACTTTGCCGCTGGTGGGCGTGATCTCCCTCCGCACAACGGTATAGCCGGAGACGACATGGCTCTCAAGAAGTCTCTGCTCTATCCCGTTGAAATACGCGGCGATCTCCGGGTTCACTCAGTGCTCTCTCCGCCTAGCAGGTCAATGGTACGCTGTAGATCACGAAGCATCTCGATGGTAGCCGACCACTCCACGAAGTCCGTGTCGTCGCCTAGTTCACCGCGCTCGAAGCGGTGATAGAATTCCTCGGAATTCCATCCGTATCGCGCCTCGAAATCGGCGATCTGGGCCTCGAGACGTGCCTGCTGACGGAGCAGCCGCTGCCGCTCCCGTTCTAACATCTTGTCCAGTGTACTCTCAAGGACGTCATCCACTTGACCGTCGGTGAGTTGGACGTATCGCTCCAGTCGCCGGACTTTCTCTAAGAGGGCCATTACCGCCGCACCTCGCTACCACCCTCGCGTGGCTAGCCGCTCTTCCTCCGGCAGCGTGCTGATGTTGATGCCGACCATCGGCTCACCCAGGTTGCGGCTGACCTCGGCCAGGATCTCCGGGTTGTCGTAGTGGGTGACCGCCTGGACGATGGCCCGCGCCCGCTTGACCGGGTCGCCGCTCTTGAAGATGCCGCTGCCGACGAACACGCCGTCCATCCCTAACTGCATCATCAACGCCGCGTCGGCAGGCGTGGCGATCCCCCCGGCAGCGAAGTTGACCACCGGCAACCGGCCCAGCCGGCCTGTCTCGACGACCAGTTCGTAAGGCGCGCCGATCTCCTTAGCGTAGGCCATCAACTCCTCCGGCGCCATCGTCGTCAGCCGCCGGATCTCCCCCAGCACCGCCCGGGCGTGCCGCACCGCCTCGACCACGTTGCCGGTGCCCGCCTCTCCCTTAGTGCGGATCATCGCCGCCCCCTCGCCGATCCGCCGCAGCGCCTCGCCCAGGTTGCGGCAGCCGCAGACGAAGGGGACCTTGAACTTCCGTTTGTCGATGTGATGCTCCTCGTCGGCGGGGGTCAGGACCTCGCTCTCGTCAATGAAGTCCACCCCCAACGCCTCCAGGATCTGGGCCTCGACGAAGTGGCCGATGCGGCACTTGGCCATCACCGGGATGGAGACCGCCTCCATAATCTCCAGGATCTTCTCCGGATCGGCCATCCGGGCCACGCCGCCCTGAGCGCGGATGTCCGCCGGGACCCGCTCCAGGGCCATCACGGCGACCGCGCCCGCCTCCTCGGCGATCCGGGCCTGCTCGGCGTTGGTCACATCCATAATCACGCCGCCCTTCAGCATCTGCGCCAGCCCGCGCTTCACTTTTTCCGTACCCACTTCCTTTTCCATCGCTCCCTCCTAAGAAAACCCAGCAATCCCCGGCTAGAGGCCGGGGCAGCGTCCATCCTTCTACTCCTGATTAATTCTACCGCCGTTTTCCCAAACCGTCAATGCCATCTTTGAGATTTGGACAACACCTCGGAGTAGCCACCAGCCACCCTGTCCACGGTCGGGCGGACCAGGTAGGGGCGAACTGGTGGACCCACCTATTGCGCTCCGGCGTCGGGATGGTATAATCTCCGGGGAGGAGCCGTGGCCGGCAAACGACTTTATCAGATCGACGCCATCGTGATCCGACGGCGCGACCAAGGGGAGGCAGACCGCGTGCTCACGCTCTGCACGCCCCAGGGGAAGGTCGCCGTCATCGCCAAGGGGGTACGCAAGGTCCACAGCCGGAAGGCTGGGCACCTGGAACTCTTCGCCCATACCCGGTTGGTTCTGGCCCGTAGCCGCTCCTCCTGGGACATCGTGAGTCAGGCAGAGACGGTGGAGCCGCACACCTCGCTTCGGGGCGACCTGACCCGGGGGACCTACGCCCGCTATGTCGCCGAACTGTACGACCGGTTCGTCGCCGAGGGGGAGGGGGGCGAGCCCCTGTTCGACCTCCTGCGGCGGACGCTGGGCTATCTCTGTGAGGCGAAGCCGGGGCGGGAGATGAACTTGCTGGTGCGAGCCTACGAACAGCGGCTGCTCGCGCTGGTGGGGTTCCGGCCAGAGTGGGAATGGTGTGTGGGAGACGGCTGTGGGCAACGTCTGAGGGAAGAGAACGGGCCTTTCGGGCTGGCCCCCGCTCAAGGCGGTGCGCTGTGCCCAGCCTGCTACAGAGCGGTGCGGCACTGGCCGGGAATCGTGCCCCTCTCGCCAGCAGCGTTGCAATTGCTGCGTGCCTGTCAGCGGGAGCCCTTCTCCCGCCTGCGGGAGCGGCCAGTCCCCCCGGCCGTCCTGAACGAGGTCGAGCGGGCCGCGCGGCACTACATCACCTACCACCTGGAGCAGGATCTGCGCAGCGGGGTCTTTCTGCGCAGAGTGCGGCGGGAGGAAGAGCGGTACGACGGCTCTGGGAACGTGCCGTGAAGAGCGGAGTGCGAGGATGCAGGATGCAGGACGCAGGATGCAAGAACCTCCTGCGTCTTTGGGGTGAAACAGAGTACGAAGGAGGAATACCCGTTTGATGAGCAAGCCGTTGACCTTTCAGCAGGTGATTCTCCGTCTACAGGAGTTCTGGGCCGACCGGGGGTCTCTCATCTGGCAGCCCTACAGCGAGAAGGTCGGCGCGGGGACGGCCAACCCGGCGACCATCCTGCGGGTGCTGGGGCCGGAGCCGTGGAACGTGGCCTACGTCGAGCCCTCCTACCGGCCCGACGACGGCCGCTACGGGGAGAACCCCAACCGGATGCAGATGCACATCCAGTTCCAGGTCATCCTCAAGCCCGACCCCGGCAACCCGCAGGAACGGTACCTCCAGAGCCTGGAAGCGCTGGGAATCCGCCGGGAGGAGCACGACATCCGGTTCGTCGAGGACAACTGGGAGAGTCCGGCGCTGGGGGCCTGGGGGCTGGGTTGGGAGGTCTGGCTGGACGGACTGGAGATCACTCAGTTCACCTACTTCCAGCAGGCCGGCGGCCTCACCCTCGACCCGCCCGCCGTGGAGATCACCTACGGCCTGGAGCGGATCACGATGTTCCTCCAGCGGGTCCGCTCCGTCTGGGAGATCGACTGGGACGGGGTGCACACCTACGGCGACGTCCTACTCGACCCCGAGGTGGAGCACTGCCGGTACGACTTTGAGGTGGCCGACGTGGATTCCCTGCGTCGGATGTACGACCTCTTCGAGACGGAGGCCCGCCGCTGCCTGGAGGCCGGCCTGGTCGTCCCCGCCCACGACTACGTCCTCCGCTGCTCCCATACCTTCAACCTCCTCGACTCCCGGGGTGCGGTCGGCGTCACCGAGCGGGCCACCTTCTTCCGCCGGATGCGCGACCTGGCCCGACAGGTGGCGCAGGCCTACGTGGAGCAGCGGAAGCGGAAGGGGTTCCCGTGGTTGGAAAGGCCGCAAAGGAGCAGGGGAGCAGAGGAGCAGAGGGGCAGGGAAACAGAAGGGCAAGCCCCTCCACCTCCCTGCGACCCTGCGACCCTGCTCCTTGAGATCGGCACCGAGGAACTGCCTGCCCGCGACCTCTCCTCCGCGCTGGCCCAGTTGCGGGAGAAGGTGCCAGCGTTGCTGGAGGAGCATCGGCTGGACTACGAGGGCCTGCGGGTGCTGGGCACGCCACGGCGGCTGGTCGTTCTGATCGAGGGTTTGGCCCCTCGCCAGCGGCCGGTGGAGGAAGTGGTGAAGGGTCCCCCGGTCCACGCCGCCTTCGACGCCGACGGCAAGCCCACGAAAGCCGCGGAGGGCTTCGCCCGCAAGCAGGGCGTGGCTGTGGAGGACCTGGAGGTGCGGGAGGTCAACGGCGGCCAGTACGTGGTCGCCATCCGGCGACGGGAGGGCCGCCCCACCCCCGAGGTGCTGGCGGAGATCCTCCCCGCCCTCATCGCTGACCTCCATTTCCCGATGAGTATGCGCTGGAACGAGACCGGCGTCGCCTTCTCCCGGCCCGTCCGCTGGCTGGTGGCCCTCCTGGGCGAGCACATTATCCCCTTCGAGTACGCTGGGATCGCCACCGGCCGCACCACCCGAGGCTCCCGCCCTGAGGGGTCGCCCGCCCTGGAGATCCCCTCCGCCGACGCGTACCTCTCCCTGATGGCGGCCCATCACATCGTGGTGGACCCCGAGGAGCGGCGGTCCCTCATCGCCGCGCGGGTTGAAGAACTGGCCGCCAGCGTCGGCGGGCGCGTACCCGACGATCCGGCGCTCTTGGAGGAGGTGACCAACCTGGTCGAGCAGCCGACCCCCTTCCTGGGCCGGTTCGAGGAGAAGTACCTGGCCCTGCCCGCCGAGGTGCTCATCGCGGTGATGAAGAAGCACCAGCGGTACTTCCCCGTGGTCGACGCTGCCCCTGGTGACAGCACGGAAGCGCTGGACTCCGACGGCGCAGGTAGTAAGGGCGCAATTCAATTGCGCCCTTACTACCTGCGCCCTTACCCCCTGCGCCCCTACTTCATCGCCGTGCGCAACGGGGGGGAGGAGCACCTGGACGTGGTGCGGCGGGGGAACGAGGAGGTGATCCGCGCCCGCTTCGCCGATGCCGACTACTTCTATCGGGAGGACACGAAGCAGCCCCTGGAGGCCTTCCTGCCCCGGCTGGATACCCTCACCTTCCAGGAGCAACTGGGCTCGATGCTGGCGAAGACCCGACGGCTGGAGTCCTTGGTGCCGGAGGTGGCCCGGATGGTCGGGCTGGACGAGGCGGAGACGCAGACCGCGCTCCGTGCCGCCCGTCTCTGCAAGGCCGACCTGGCGACCCAGATGGTGGTCGAGTTCACCAGCCTCCAGGGGGTGATGGGGCGGGAGTACGCCCTGAAGTCCGGGGAGCCGCCGGAGGTGGCGCAGGCGATCTTCGAGCATTACCTGCCCCGCTTCGCTGGGGACGCGCTGCCGGAGACTCCGGCGGGCCTGGTGGTGGGGCTGGCGGACCGGCTCGATAGCCTCGCCGGGCTCTTCGCCGTGGGGCTGGCCCCCACCGGCTCCGCTGACCCCTACGGCCTCCGTCGGGCGGCGCTGGGCTTGGTGCAGAACCTCATCGCGGCGGAGGTCCCCTTCTCGGTGCGGAGGGGCCTGGAGGCGGCCGCCCGCCTCCTCCCCATCGACGCCCCGTCCGACGCGCTGGAGCAGGCCTGGGAGTTCGTCGTCGGGCGGCTGCGGGTCTATCTGCGGGAGCAGGGCTTCCGGTACGACGTGGTGGAGGCAGTGCTGGCGGCGCGGGGCGACGACCCGTACCGGGCGAAGGTCGGCGTGGAACAACTGAGCCGCTGGGTGGAGCGGGAGGACTGGCCCCGCATCCTGGATAACTACGCCCGCTGCGTCCGCATCACCCGCGACTTCGAGGAGCGGTTCCCACTGGACCCCGATCGGTTCGTCCGCCCGGCCGAGGAGGAGTTGTACGCCGCCTATCAAGAGGCGAGGGAGCAGGTCACGCCGGAGAGTTCGGTGGACGAGTTCCTCACCGCCTTCCTGCCGCTGGTGGACGTCATCGACCGGTTCTTCGCCAAAGAGTCGGGCGTGCTGGTGATGGCGGAGGATCGAGCGTTGCGGGAGAACCGGCTGGCGCTGCTGCAGCACGTGGCGTCACTGGCGGAGGGAATCGTCGATTTGAGTCGGTTGGAGGGGTTCTAACAGAGGGCGCCGAGAAACCGGGAGTTCTCATACTACAGAGACACAGAGGACACAGAGCCCCTAACGCTCTGTGTCCTCCGTGCCTCTGTGGTTTGTTCCTGCGACGGATACGCGATCAATCCCCTCCCAGGTACGCCTCCCGCACCTGGGGGTTCTCCCGCAGTTCTTGAGAGGTCCCCTCCAACTGGATCAGCCCGGTTTCCAGCACGTACCCGCGATGGGCGACGGAGAGGGCCATATGGGCGTTCTGCTCCACCAGGAGGATGGTCACGCCCTGCTTATTGATCTCCTGGATGGTCTCGAAGATCTCCTCGACGAGGATCGGAGCCAGCCCCATCGACGGCTCATCCATCAGCAGGAGGCGCGGCTTGGCCATCAGGCCACGGGCCACGGCCAGCATCTGCTGCTCGCCGCCGGAGAGGGTGCCGCCGGTCTGCTCGGCCCGCTCTTTCAGCCGGGGGAACAGTTCGAACACCCACTCCATCGTCTCCTCGATCTCTTTCTTATCCTTCCGGGTGTAGGCCCCCATCTCCAGGTTCTCTCGCACCGTGAGCGGGGCGAAGATCCGCCGTCCCTCCGGCACGTGGATCACCCCCATCCGGACGATGGCGTCTGCCTCCTTGCCGACCAGGTCCACACCGTCGTAGACGATCTTCCCTTTGTCCGGATAGAGCAGGCCGGAGATGGTGCGCAAGGTGGTCGACTTCCCCGCACCGTTAGCCCCGATCAGGGTGACGATCTCTCCCTCGTCGACGTGGAACGAGATGCCGTGCAGAGCGCGGATAGCCCCATACGAGACGTGCAGGTCTTCGACTTCTAGCAATGCCATACTGCCACCTCCCCGGCCTCATTGTACCGCGGCTTGCCGACCCAGGTACGCTTCCACCACCCGCGGATTGTTGCGGACCTCCTCGGGGGTGCCCTGGGCGATGATCTCACCGAAGTCCATCACCGTGATCCACTCGCAGATGTTCATCACCAGCCGCATCCGGTGCTCGACCAGGAGGATGGTGAGGTCGAACTTGTCGCGGATGAAGTGGATCAGGTCCATTAACTCGTCGATCTCCTGGGGGTTCATCCCCGCTGCTGGCTCGTCCAGCAGGAGCAGCCGTGGGCGCGTCGCCAGGGCGCGGGCGATCTCCAGCCGCCGCTGGAGGCCGTAGGGGAGGCTCCCCGCGATGTCGTTCTGCCGGTCCTCCAGCCCAAAGATGGCGAGGAACTCCTGGCTCCGCTCCGTCATCTCCTCCTCCTTCTCGCGGAACCGGCGGGAGTGGAGGATGGAATCCAGTAGACCGTAGCCAGCGTGGGGATGGTAGGCGATGCGGACGTTGTCCAGCACCGTCAGGTTGGAGAAGAGGCGGATGTTCTGGAACGTCCGCGCGATCCCCATCTGGATGATCTCGTGGGAGGGAAGGCCGGTCAGTTCGACCCCCTTGTAGCGGATGCTTCCCTCAGTAGGGACGTAGACCCCCGTGATCAAGTTGAAGACGGTGGTCTTTCCCGCGCCGTTCGGGCCGATCAGGCCGACCAACTCCCCGTGTTTCAACGTCAGGGTGAAGTCATGCACCGCCCGCAGGCTCTCGAAGTAGTGGGTCAGCCCCTCGATCTCCAGCACTACGGGCCGCTGTTCTACCTCCGGGCTCAGGCCTTCGGGTCGTCCTTTCATTCGGCCACCTCCGGTGTTACAGCCGCCTTGACGGCCTGCCTGACCTTCTTACGCAGCGGCGGCAACTTCTGGCGAAGGAACGGGATCTCGTACCGCCCCATCAGCCCTTCGGGCCGCAACAGCATCATCAGCAAGAGAATCAGGGGATAGACGACGAACCGCCAGGTCTCGAAGCCCTGCGGCAGGTAAAGCCGGAGGACACCCTCCAGGAGGATGATCCAGGCGAACCCGGCGAAGATCGTCCCCGTCATGCTCCCCAGGCCGCCGAAGACGACGATGATGAGCGGGTTGAACGACTGGATGAAGTGGAAGGACTGGGGATGGAGGAACGCCAAGTCGTGGGCGCGGATGCCGCCGGCGAGGCCAGCGAAGACGCTCCCGACGACGAAGGCCAGGATCTTGGTGCTGGCCGTGTCGATCCCCACCAACTCGGCGGCCCGCTCGTCCTCCCGCACGGAGACGATGGCCCGACCGGTGCTGGAGTGCAGCAGGTTCCGCATCACCAGCACAACGAACATAAACGAGAAGAAGACCCACGGCCAGGTGGTCCACTGAGGGATCCCCACCATCCCCCGGGCCCCCTTCATCTCCGGGAAGGGAAGGATGGTATCCGTGTTGTCCGCCAGCACCTTGATGATGATGGTGAAGCCCAGGGTGGCGATGCCGAAGTAGTCGGAGCCCAGTTCCAGGACCGGGATGCCGAAGAGGAAACTGACGATCCCGGCCAGCACCGCTCCGCCGATAAGAGCGAGGAAGAAGACGATCTGCTGGGCGACCGAGGAAGGCAACGCCTGAAGGAGCGAGAGCACCGGGCCGCTCAGGGCGGGGGACAGGAGCCGCACGGCCAGGAAGAAGCCCAGGACCGTAGCCAGCAGGTTGAAGACGAAGGAGGTGATGGTATGCACACCGTAGAACCGGCGGAGGAAGGCGGAGAGCCCCCACATCAGGAGCAGGGTCAGGATGCATCCACCAATGAGCACGACCACCCCGGAGGCGTCGTTGTGGACGTAGCGGTAAGTGACGTCGGCGGATGCGTAAGCCCCGATGGCGTAGAACCCGTACTGGCCCAGGGAGAACTGCCCGTTGAACCCGTAGATCAGGTTCAGTCCCAGGCTCACCATCGTGATGGCCGCGCCCCAGAAGAGGATACCACGCCAGTAAGCGTTGATCACCCCCACGCTGAGGAGAACCTGGACGAGGACAAAGAACAAGAGCGCGCCTATGAGAAAGAGGACACTCGGTTGTCGCAGTCGTTGTACCATCTCTGCCTCCTCAGACTTTCTCCCCGGGCGGCTCGCCGAAGATGCCCTGCGGCCGGATCAGGAGGACGACGATCAGCATCGAGAACGCGATGGCGTCCCGCATCGGGGTGGAGATGAAGCCCGCGCTGAGCACCTCCGTCTGCCCCATAATCAACGCGCCGACGAACGCGCCGGGGATGCTGCCGATCCCGCCGATGACCGCCGCGACGAAGGCTTTCAGGCCGGGCATGATGCCCATCAGGTGGTGGACCTGCTTGTAGGCGGTGGCGTAGAGGACACCGGCCGCGCCCGCCAGCCCACCGCCCAGGGCGAACGTCGCCGCGATTACCCAATCCACATTGATGCCCATCAGCCGGGCGGTCGGCTTGTCGTAGGCAGCAGCCCGCATAGCCTTCCCCGTTCGCGTATGCTGGACGATGTACTGGAGGCCGACCTGCAGGAGGATGGAAGAGATCATGATCACCACGACGATGTTGGAGATGGTGAGGTCCCACCCCTCCCCGAGGGAGGGTGCCACCCCCACGAGCGTCAGCACGACGGCCAGGAACCCGCCCAGGAGCAATCCGAACTGGAGGATGGGGTGCCGGCGCCACACGGCAGCCCACTGGTATCCCCTTTTGTCCAGTTGGGTGAACACGAGGTAGGCGGCGACGGAGACCAGCAGCACCGCCCACAGGCTGATCATCAGCGGCGTGGAGATGGCGTCGGCGTGGAAGACGGAGATCTCGAAAGGACGGGGGTAGGTGATGTAGTTGTTGGTGTAGACAAAAGGTAACTGGGCGAAGTACTCGAGGAAGAAGGAAACGCCGATGGCGGTGATCAGGGCTGCGATCCGGGGCATGTTGCGCAGGGGCCGATAGGCGAATCGCTCCATCACGACCGCCAAGAAGCCGGCGACGAGCATCGAGAGCAGGATCACGGTGATCGTCCCGATCACCGTCGCGGCCCCCTCGCTGATCCCAGGCCAGACCATCTGGGGCCATCGATGGAGGTTCGCCGTCGAGATGGCGAAGAAACTGGTGAAGGCACCGACCATGAAGACGTCGCCGTGGGCGAAGTTGATCAGTTTGACGATGCCGTAGATCATCGTGTAGCCGAGGGCGATGAGGGCGTAGATGAAGCCCAACTGAAGGCCGTTGAGCACCTGCTGGAGGAAGACGTCGGGGTTGGTGACGGCCGCCTTGCCCAGCACGTAGAGAACGAAAAGACCCGCCAGCGCGAGGATGCCCTGACTGATCCGATTGAGAGCCGTCCCCGAGCGGCGGTGGAGGATGAG
Organism: Chloroflexota bacterium; assembly: GCA_011388675.1. Taxonomy (GTDB): domain Bacteria; phylum Chloroflexota; class Anaerolineae; order B4-G1; family DUEL01; genus DUEL01. The sequence continues at coordinate 14,123 of DROW01000065.1, forward strand.
GCTGTTGGTTCTTTCGACTGGTGTGGTAGCCATCCGTCCTTTCCCGTAAACAAGGTAGGGCCGGGGGAGCCCCTACGGGCCCCCCGGCCTAAAGAACTCCGCTACGGGGAGCCCCTTACGGGCTGACCGTGGTGATGTAGTGGATCTCGCCGTCCTTCACCTGGAGGATCACGGCGGGCTTGATCGGGTTGTGGTACTGGTCGAAGGAGACGTGACCGGAGACCACGTCGAACTCCATCCCGGCCATCGTCTCGGCGACCTTGACGGCGTCGTCCGTCCCGGCCTTCTCGATGGCCTGGAGCAGGATGTTGGCGGCGTCGTAGGCCAGCGTGGCCAGCGCGTCGGGCTCCGAGCCGTACTTCTCCTTGTACTTCTGCACCCACTCCTGGACGATGGGGCGCGGGTCGTCGCCCGAGTAGTGGTTGGTGTAGTACCCGCCGTCGGTCACCTCTCGGTCCAGGTCGGCGGAGTCCCAGCCGTCGCCGCCCATCAAGGTGGCGGTGATGCCCATCTCGCGCGCCTGGGCGGCGATCAGGTTGACCGTGGAGTAGTAGTCCGGCAGGTAGAGGATGTCCGGATTGGCGTCCTTCACCTTGGTCAGAATCGCCGAGAAGTCCTGGTCCTCCGCGGTGTAGGTCTCCCAAACGACGACCTGCCCGCCGCCGGCCTCGAAGGCGTCGCGGAAGAACTCGGCCAGGCCGCGGACGTAGTCGTTCCCCTGGTCGAGGAACACGGCCGCCGTCTTCGCCCCCAGTTCCTCCAGGGCGAACTTCGCCGCCACCTGCCCCTGGAACGGGTCGATGAAGCAGGCGCGGAAGATCATGCTCTTGGTGTTGCCGTTCTCATCCACGGTCACCTGCGGGTTGGTGGAGGTGGGGCTGATCTGGAGGACGTTGCCCTTGGACATAACGACCTCGGAGATGGGGATGGAGGCGCTGGAGCAGACCTCGCCGATGATGAAGTGAACCTGGTCCTGGTTGATGACCTTGTTGGCCGCGCTCACGGCCGCCTCAGCATTGCACTGGCTGTCCTCCACAATTGGCTCGATCTGCCGCCCCAGAACGCCGCCGTTGGCGTTCCACTCCTCGATGGCCAGCAACGCCCCATCGCGGGTGGACTGACCGAAGGTCGCCACATCACCGCTCAGAGGGGCCAGGATGGCGATCTTCAGAGGCTCAGCCGCCGGCTGCTCCCCACCGCCCCCTCCAGGCTGGCAGGCGACGAGGGCGATCATCGCGATCAGAACCACGGTCCACAGGAAGCGCGTGCGCATTTCTCTTCCTCCTCGTAGTTTAATCTGTTATTGACCTAACTACCGTCCCATCCATCCTCGACCTCTCGGGTTCCCTTCCGCCGATACCCATCACCTCCTTCCCTTGGGCTCTCCGGGTCTGTCGAAAACCGCCCGGTCGGCAGGTCGGCGAAAAACGAGAGCCTATGCGTGGAGATCTCACAGGGACGCGAAGAGGAACTCCGGGTAAGGTGGACCTAGCACAGGCTCTGTTCGGATATCCTCCGAACCTCTATCCTCCTCCAGTCGGGAGTTGTCCCCCGGCGACACCGACGAAGGCGGCGTCGGGTGAATCATAATGCAATTCTACACAAAACGTCTCCCTTGTCAAATATTCACCTGACCTGGGGTGCGCTTCAGAGTAGGGGCGGATTGAGAAGGGCCGGTTCCCTCCCTCGCCCTTCGCTTCCTCCCCGCTCCTCAAACCAGACGCAGGCCCGGGTCCACGTCCAGCGACCAGTCGGCTCGGTGCCCAGCCAGGAAGCGGAACGTCCCGCAGGCCGCGACCATCGCCGCGTTGTCGGTGCAGAGGAAGGGAGGGGGGTGATAGACGGGTACGGACGCCCGCTCGCGGACCGTGGCCCGGAGCCGCTTGTTGGCCGAGACGCCGCCCGAGAGCAGGATCGCCCGCGCTCCGAACTCCTCTGCCGCCCGAACCGTCTTGGCGGCCAGTACGTCCACCACCGCCTCCTGAAACGAGGCGGCGACGTCGGCCACGAACCGGCCCGAGGGCACCCCGCCGTGCCGCTGCACCAGGCGGACCACGGCGGTTTTCAGGCCGCTGAAACTGAAGTCGTAACTCCCCTCCAGCCAGGCTCGGGGGAGGGGAAAGGCGCTGGGGTCCCCCTCCCGCGCCGCCCGCTCGATCGACGGGCCGCCGGGATACGGCAATCCCAGCAGACGCCCCACCTTGTCGAACGCCTCACCGGCCGCGTCGTCCAGCGTACCGCCCAGGTACTCGTATTCCCCGTGACCCCGCATCAGGATCAGTTCCGTATGCCCGCCGGAGACGATGAGGACGAGCAGGGGGAACTCCAGATCGGGTGGGGCGGCCCCCTCCGCCTCCACCTCCAGCCAGTTGGCGTAGATGTGCGCCTCCAGGTGGTTCACCGGCACCAGCGGCAAACCCCGGCCCAGCGCCAGCCCCTTGGCCGTGTTGACCCCCACCAGCAGCGAGCCGACCAGGCCGGGGCCGTAGGTTACCGCCACCGCGTCCAGGTCGTCCCATCCCACGCGGGCCTCTTCCATCGCCTGCCGCACCACCGGCACGATGGCCTCGACGTGGGCGCGAGAGGCCATCTCCGGGAAGACTCCCCCATATTGCGCGTGGAGGTCCACCTGCGAGGCGACGACGTTGGAGAGGATCTGCCGACCGTCGGCTACCACCGCCGCGGCGGTCTCGTCACAGGAGGTCTCGATCCCCAGAACCCGCACCGTACTCATCGCTTACACCCCATCCAATCGGACCATCAGCAGCGGGATCAGCATCTCGGCCGGGGTCAGGCTGCCGTGGTGCCCCACGAGCACCGATGGCTCAACGGCCTTTCGCTTCCGGGCCAGCAACAACTGGCTGTCGTCCCGCGCCAGCAACAGGAAGTCGCCCAGGCGGGCCCGGAGGGCGGGGGACGGTTGTTCCGGACCGAACAGACCGGCCGCCAGCGCCCGGTCGGTCTCTATCAGGAGGAACCGATCCCCAAAGTGATCGGCGATGTACGAGCGGAGTCGTTCCTCCTGGCCCGGACGGAGGTAGAGGAAAGAAGCGCGCGGCTCCCCGGCTGGGGGGAGAAGCAACATTTCCCGGAGCGCCGGATGGTCGGTGAGGTAGACGGCCCGCTCGGCGGGCGTGGGGGTCTGACCGTGGTCGGCCACGATGAGGAGCAGCGTCCCCTCCCGCGCCGCGGCGGGCATAGGGGCCAGGAAATCCTCCGCCAGCCCGCGCATCAGGTGGCGCAGTGCCGACCGGCAGGGTTCCGAATCCGGCCCGTACACGTGGCTCAGAGAGTCCACCTCCCCCCAGTAGGCATAGGCGAAGAGCCGCTCGTCCCGGGAGCGGACCACTGTCTCGCGCAGGTTGATCCACAGATCGCTGAGGCCGATGTACCCTCGCCGCGCCCCGGCGTCCCGGTGGAAAATGCGGGAGAGGCCGCCGTCGAGGTAGGGGTAGAACGTGAGAGCGACGGTCTGCACTCCGTGGGCGTTCAACTGCTTTCCCAGCGTAGGCACCGTCACGAACCGCTCCGGCTCCCACCCCCACTCCAGCAGCGCCTCCCGATCCCGCTTGTGAGCGAGCGGGGCCAGGGCCAGCATATCCGCCACCACCCCCTGGTCGGAAAGGAGCAATCGGGTCCCCACGAACCCGTGCCCCAGAGGGGTCCTCCCGGTCCACACCGTCGTCAGCGCGACGACGGTGGTGGAGGGAAAGATGGAGGTCAGCGGGAAGAGCCGTCCGGCCCGAACCAGACGGCGAAGGGTCGGGTCCTCATCGCTCAACCGGCGGAAGGTCCCGTACCCCACGGCGTCCAGCAGGACCAGCACGACGCGGCGCACCCCCGTCGCCAGGTCGGCCCACAGGTGGGAAGGGATCGGCGGCGCGGTCCCTTCCAGTTCGGCCCCGAGGATCGCCGCGACGGTGGAGGGGAGGTTGGCGAGGGAGTATCCTTCGTAGTGAGGGAAGACGAACCCTTCGTCCGGCAGCGCTCCCTCCAGGCCTGGGAGACGGCGTGCCCGCAGCAGTCCCTCGACATCGTGCTGAGGGGTCACGCCGCACCTCCCGCCATCTCGACCACCAACCGCTTCGGCAGGTCGGTCAGATTGTGTACCTCGCCCTCCTCGTCCAGCCAGATCACGTCCTCCAACCGTATCCCATATCCCCGGTCGGGGTAGTACACCCCCGGCTCGACGGTGAAGACGTGGCCCGGCCGGAGCGTCCGGGTGTTGCTGGGAACGTCGTAGAACGAGGGCTCCTCGTGGATCGAGAGGCCCAACCCGTGGCCGATCAGATGGACGAACCCCTCCGTGGTCCGGGGATCGCTGGCGACGGAGGGATGCCCGCGTTCTTCGAGGAAGGTGCAGGCCACCCGCTGAAGATGTCGGGTCTCCACGCCGACCCTTGCCTCGGCGATCACGGCGTCCAGGCAGTCGGCCACGTCCCGATAGGCCTTCTCCACCTCCGGCGGGGCGTGGCCCAGGCAGAACGTGCGGGTCACATCGAAGAAGTAGCCGCGGGGATAGCGGGGGAAGAGGTCGTAGACGATGGTGTGTCCCAGTCGGATCGGTGCGTCGGCCTGTCCCTTGCTGTGGGGCACCCCCGCGTCACGGCCGATGGCGAAGATCACCCCTTCGGGGTCCTCCAACTGCCGTTCCGCCAGCAGGCGGAGGATATGCCGTTTCACGGCCCCCACGGTGAGGGGAGCACCGTCCTCGGTCACCAGCACCCCATCCCGCACCCGGTGGCGACGGAGGAACTCCACCGTCGCTTCCATCACCTCGCAGGTCCGCCGGGCGATCTCCCGGATGCGGGCGATCTCGTCGGCGTCCTTGGTCTCCCGCGCCAGGGCGATGACGTTGCGCTCATACTCGCCGACCACCTCGACCTCCGACAGCGCTTCGTCCAGAGCGCGTAGGAAGACGAAGGCCCGTCCGGCGTCGTCGGTGCCGTAGAAGCCGACCCGCCCCTGTACCTCCAGATCGGCGAAGATGCGGCGGTACAGTTCCACCGTCGCCTCCAGACGGTTCCCCTTCTCCCTGAGAAGGGCGGTGAAATTGTACCGGCTGATGTCGATCAGCGGCAGGCCCGCTGCCTTGGCTTCGTCCCGCTCGATAGGGGAGTGGATGAAGACC
>DROW01000066.1 GCA_011388675.1 Chloroflexota bacterium
CTCCCCCGCAAGCGGGGGAGGGGGTGTCCTCTGCATCAGGTTCACTCCCTTCGGGGCCGCCAGGCAGCGAACCGCTTGCCGCCAGAGCCACAGCGATTTGTTCCACGACGGCATCCAGCGCGTTGAACACCTCGTCGTTGGTAAAGCGAAGTACCTTCAATCCAAGGCTTTCCAGAAACTTCTGACGCGATACGTCCTCTTCTTGGGTGCCCTTGTGGACAGGGCCATCCACCTCGACGACCAGCCGAGCCTCAGCACAGTAGAAATCAACGATGAAGCGACCAATGGCATGCTGGCGCCGAAATTTGAAGCCCAGGACCTGGCGTTTCCTCAGCTGCTGCCAGAGTCGACGTTCCGCTGGCGTCGGCTCCCGGCGCATCCGCCGAGCCAACGGCTTCAGTCTTCTCCACAAAACCGATGACGTTCGCCACGGATGGGCCTTGGCTTGTTCGTCCATGTTTCATCCGGCTTCCCCTTACTCCCCTCCCCCGCAAGCGGGGGAGGGGAAGGGGGAGGGGGTGATTAGTACCTCGGCTCATGCGCCGCCGTGATCAGGGTCAGGTTGACCACCTGGGCGGCGCGGCTCAGGTGGTCGGCGTTCACCCGCTCCGCCGTGTCCTCGGCCAGGGTTGGGTCCGCATCCCCCCACGTGACGATGAGGGTGCCGTTCCGCCCCTGAAACAACGCCTGATACGGGTGGAGGACCCGTCCGCCCTGCCCCGCCGGCACGCCGAGGCGGCCCGCGCTGGCGGTGAAGAGGTCCAGCAACTTGTTGAGCCCGCTCACCTGGCGAACCACCAGGCCCGGCCCCTCTCCCCCCAGCCGATCCAGGTGGACCACGGCCGAGAACCGGTACACCCCCACGAAGCCGGGGCGGTCTAGGAAAGCGTGTGCCCCCGAGTACTGGAGGTCGCCCCCGGCCCAGGCGGCGAAGAGGACGCTGCGCCGCGGCTGGAACGACTGCTCCTGCCACAGCCGGGCGATCTCCAGCATCGTCGCCACGCCGGTCGCGTTCTCGTTGGCGCCGGGATAGAGGGTGCCGTCCGGCCTCCGCCCCGGCCCGTCGTAGTGAGCCGACACGATCACCAGGTCGTCGGCCAACGTCGCATCGGCCCCGTCGAGCAGGGCCAGCACGTTGTAGAGGGTCACCGGCCTGGGCGGCGCCAGCGCGACCCGCATCCGCACCCGCGCCGAGAGGTCGCGCGCCACCCACGGCCCCTCCAACCTCTCGGCCTCCGCCAACAGGTCGGTCACCCGCAGTCCGTCCGCCGCCAGAAGCGCGTCCGCCGTCTCCAGAGAGATGCGAAAGACCGGCAACTCCGGCTGTTCCAGGTCCTCCTCGGAAAGGACCTGATCACGCGGGTAGACGTCCGTCGAGACGACCAGCACCCCCTCCGCGCCGCGGATCAGCGCCTCGGTCTCGAAGTCGAACGGCGCGTTGCCGGCGATGACCATCGCCACCCGCCCCCGGAGGTCGAGCCCCCGGTAGCGGGCGTAGGTCTCCAACGACGGCGGGCGACGGGCCTCGGAGGGGTGGAACAGAACCAGCGTCACCGGTCCCTCCGCCTCGCCGCTCCCCCCGTGCCGCTCCACGCTCTCGCCGAAGTCGGCGATGCGGGTGAAGGATCGCGCCACCGCGTCCCCCTCGTCCAGCAGCGCCAGTTCCGGCGGCTCCACTGGTTCGACCAGCGTGACCTCCACCTCGTCCAACCACGCCGTCAGTCCATAACTCACAAACTCGTCCCGAATGTACTCCGCCGCCCGACGCGCCCCTTCCGTGCCGATCCCCCGCCCTTCGAGGTCCGGCGAGGCGAGGAACTCGACGTGGCGCATCAGGTCCTCCGCGCGGATCTGCTGGGCCAGGTGACGGTAGGAGGGGGCCGGTCCCAGGGTCAGGATGACGTAGACGCTGGCCGCCGTGATCAGTCCGGCAGCGACCAGCGATCGCCAACTGAGCAGGACGCCGGTGTTGAACGATCCCCGCTCGATCAGCCGTCGCAGCCCTTCTCCGAAGAGATTGAAGCCGGTGACGGCGATGAAGAAGGCCAGCGCGGGGTAAAGGACCATCCAGGGGCGGGACCGGGCCCAGGCGCGGGATCCGGCCATCATCGCTCCCCACTCCGGCACGGTGAAGTACTGGCGACGGGCGAAATCGTCCACCTGGATGGAGATCCCCCCGCCGATGTAGACACCGAGGAAGCCCAGTTCGCCCAGGATCATCAGCACCGCGCCCATCTCCAGCAGGGTGATGACGATCAGCGCGGGGAGGATGTTGGGCAGGACGTGGCGCACCGCCAGTTGGAGGGGGGTCAACCCGATCACGCGCCCGCTGTCCAGGAAGGGCTCCTTCTTGATGCGGATGAACTCCGCCCGCACGTACTGGCCGATCTCCCCCCAGCCCACGATGCAGAGGGCGACGATGAAGACGGGGAGGCCGCGTCGGATGTCGAGGGCGAAGATGACGATCATCGCCACCAGGACCATCGGGAGAGAAGATAGAACCTGCACGGCGGCGGTGACCGCCCGGTCGACCAGACGGCCCTCGTACCACCCCGCCAGGCCACCGAGGATCAGACCCAGCACCAGCCGGGTCATCGTGATGAAAGCGGCGGCGACCAGCGTGTTGCGGGTGCCGTAGAGGAGCATACTCAACGTGTCGCGGCCCAACTCGTCGGTGCCCAGCGGGTGCTCGGGGGAAGGCGGGAAGGGCGGTCGGTAGAAGGTCCCTTCGCGGTACTCCAGCACCCTCCGCCCGCGGAGGTAGGGGTTCTCCGGTGCCAGAACGGGGCCGAAAAGGACGAGCAGGAAAAGCGTCAGGACGACGAATCCTCCGACGAGCAACGGGAAGTTCAGGAGAATGTGCCGAAGTCGCACCCGTCGTTCCGGGACCTCCTCAGGCGGCCGAGTCCGCCGCAGTCGGGAGAGGTCGGCGCGGGGGTTCAGCAATCGGCCCAGCGCACGCACCGGACTCATCCTCCCTCCTCCGACGCGCGCAACCTGGGATCGATCCAGCGATAGAGCAGGTCGACCAGCAGGGTGAGCAAGAGGAACGTGACACCGACGGTGAGCCCCAGTGCAGCCACCTGCTGCGCGTCCCCCTTGAAAATTCCTTCCAGCATCGCCTGCCCGACCCCCGGCCAGTCGAAGAAGACCTCCACCACGGGCAGGCTGCCGAGGGCGAAGCGGAGGGAGACGAGGACCGCGGTCAGGATGGGCACTCCGGCGTTCCGCAGCGCGTGTCGCCAGAAGACGACCCGTTCCCGCAGCCCCTTAGCCCGCGCGGTGCGGACGAAATCCCGTTCCAACACGTCGGACAGAGCCACGAACGTGACGCGGGTGATGTGGGCCAGCGGGCGGGCGGCCAGCACCAACGCGGGCGCCACCATCGAGGGCAGCAGGCTTTGCGTGCGGTGGAGGCTGATCCCGTAGGCCGGGAACAACCCCACCCCGGTCCGCTGGTAGAAGCGGATGTCGACCACCTGCAAGAGTAGGGCGAGGAAGAAACTGGGGATGGAGATGCCGATCACGGTGAGCGTGAGCGTGGGGAGGGCGAAAGGGGAGTGCCGCCAGGCAGCGGCCAATCCCCCGGCGACCACGCCGAGAACCGCCGCCACGCCGACCCCGGTCAGCAACAACCGCCAACTGGCGGGATAGGTCGTGTTCAAGACGTTCTCAAGCCCGTATCCCAGATCCCCTCGTAGAAGGGCCTCGAAGAAACCGACCGTATCCTCCAGCGCTGGCCCGGCCTCCGCCCAGACGCTGCGGGGCTCTCCGGTGGACAGCGAGTTCGTCCGCAGGCCCACCCCCAGGAAGCAGAAGTAGACGATGGCAAAGGCCACGGCGGCGATGAAGGCCAGTCGTCGCGCCAGCAGGGCCAGGAGGTCGGCCCAGGCCAGACGGTGTGCTGCGCTGCGGAAAATCGACTTCATCCCCGTACCAGGCCCCCCGCTACGGTGTCGGCGTTGGGGTGGGCGTCGGAGTGGGCGTCGACGTGAAAGTGGGGGTCGGCGTGGGTGTCGAAGTGGGCGTGGGTGTCGAAGTGGGCGTGGGCGTCGCCGTGGGCGTGGCGGTCGGCGTCGGCGTCGGGGTGGTGGTGAGCGTAGCGGTCGGCGTCGGCGAAGCCGTCGGCGAGACGGTGATCGTCATCGAGGGCGTGGCGGTCGGCGTCGGCGTCCCGGTGGACGTGGCGGTCGCCGTGGGCGTCGCGGGCGTCGCGGTAGCCGTCGGAGTCGACGTCGGCATCTCGGTCGGCGTCGGCGTGGAAGTGGGGGTGAACGTCGGCGGCACCGGCGGGACGGTCGGCGTGGGCGTCAACGGAGGCGGCACGGCCGGCAGGTAGAGGGGCTGCCCTAACCGGAGGAGATACCCAGACATACAGTTGGCCCGGCGGATCGCGTCGATGGGGACCCCCAGCCGGTAGGAGAGGTTCCAGAGCGTATCGCCCCGCTGGACGGTGTAAAGCACCCAGCCAGGGGGCGGCCCACACGGGACCGGGGTTGGGGTGGCGAAAAAGGCAGGCGGAAGATAGATCACCCGCCCTGGATAGATCACCCTGCCCTCCAGGCAGTTTCCCTCGACGAGGGCGAGGACGGAGGTGCCTGCCCGCCAGGCCAGGCTGAACAGCGTGTCGTCCGGCTGCACCCAGTACGGCTTCCAGCCCGGCGGCGGGGGGCAGGAGGGAAAGAGGATGGAGGCAACGGTTGGCGTGGGTACCGGAGGAGTGGGCGAAGGGGACGGCTGGGGCGAGACCAGGGCCGCAGCAGGAGCCGTTGGAGTGGGCGACGGGGACACGGGCATCTCCGTCGGTGGGTGGGGCGAGACGGCGACCGTGACCAGAGCGGCCGGCGTCTCCCCCGACGCAGCCATCCGCCCCTCCGCCGCGGCCGCTCCCAGCACCCCCGCCAGCAAGCCCGTCGCCACCAGCAGGACGACCACACTGGCCGCCATCTGCCGGATCCCGGTGCGCAGCCTCCGCGGTCCCGCCGAGAGATAGGTCACGCCTCCCCTTCCTCCTCCCCACGGTCCACCGGCAGGATGAAACTGAACGTGCTTCCCACGCCCATCTCGCTCTCCAGCCAGATCCGCCCGCCGAGTGCTTCGACCAGCGCCTTGGCGATCGCCATACCTACCCCCGTCTCTCCCAGGCCAGCGATCAAGGGACGATCCGCCCGGTAGAACCGCTGAAAGACCCTGGGCCGGTCCTCCGGCGCGATCCCCCCTCCCGTATCGGTCACAGAGACGCGGACGTAAGAGGGCAACCCCTCCTCCTCCGCCTCCTCCAGATGCCCGGAGACCACAATCTCCGTCCCTTCCTTCGAGCACTGACAGGCGTTGGAGAGCAGATGGAGCATAATCTGGTAGAGGGCATCCCGATCCGCCCGCACCGGAGGCAACGCCAGCGCCATATTCAGGCGAACGCTCAGATCTCGCTCGCGGAAGCGGGCCGAGAGCCCCATAATGGCCTCTTCGATCACGGTGATGAGATCTACCGGCTCTGGGCGCAGTTCGACGCGCCCGGACTCCATCGCCGCCACCTCGATGATGTCGTTCAGCAGGTCCCCCATCCGCTCGATGTTCGCCTTGACCCGCTGGAGGAACTTGCGCTGCATCTCGCCGAGGATACCGACCGACTCCCCCAGCAGCAGGTCGGTGTAGCCAACGATGGAGGTCATCGGCGTGCGCAACTCGTGGGCCAGGGAAGCGATCACCTCCGCTCGGTTCTCCTCCTCCTCCGCTTTGCTCTGCAAAAGGACGGCGTAGCCCACGGGGCCCTCCGATCCCACCGCCAACCGACTCAACTCCGCCCGGATCAGATGCCCATCCCGCTCCAGCGTGATGCCGACCACATCGTCCTCGGCCCGACCCGACAGCAAGCCGTCGACCGCCTGGGCCCACAGGGGATCGGCGAAGAGGGCGCTCAACGGCATCCCCCGAAGTTCGTCCTGGGAGGCCCCCAGCAGGCGTTGAGCCCTTCCATCGACCAGAACGATGTTTCCCCGCGCGTCGGCAACGAGATGTCCACTTGCCACGACTTCCTGGGCCTGGGAAGCCCTGGCCTCTTCGGCCGCCTCCTGTAACGCACGGATCTGCTCCTCCAGTCGCGCCCGCTCCCGTTCCCACTCCTCGGCCCGCTGCTTCCAGCGATCCAGTTCCTCCTCCAGCCGCGCCCGTGCCTCGGCCAGTTCCTTCAACTCCGCTTCGTAGATGGCGACCTGAGCAGCCGCCTGTGCCGCTTCCTGGGCGTGCGCCTGCTCAGCCTGAAGCATCTGGGCCAGTTCCTCCGCCTGCCTTCGATGCCGGGAGACCTCCTCCTCCATCTCGGCGACCCGGCGGGCGAACGTCTGGGCTTCCTCCCGTGCCTGTTCCAGTTCCGCCTGCAGGGAAGCGATGCTCTTCGCCCGCTCCGCCTCCTGCCGCTGCAGCACGGCGCTCAATTCCCCGGCCCGCTGCTCCGCCACCCGCCGCTGGTTCAGATGAGCGATCGCCACGGCCAGGGCCTGGGCCGCCACCCGCGCCCGAGCAACCGCCTCCTCCGCGAACGGCCGCCCACCGGCGGGATTGGCCAGCACCAGCACACCGAGCACTCCCCGCTCGCCGAGCAGAGGGAACACCGCCAGCGGCCCGACCCCCTCAAAGCCCAGGCGGCGCAGGAGGGCGACGGAATTCGGCTCTTGGTCCGGATCGGCAACGATCTGCAACCGCTCGGAGCGAACGGCCCGCACCAGGACCGGATGATCGTCCAAACGCACCGTCGGGAGACCGTTCGAGGTCGAGGGAACCACCGCGGTGAAACGGACCGAGGGCTCGGAATCCACCACGGGCATCCCCAGAGCCGCCACCTCCACGCCCACGTAACGCAGGACCTCCGTCAGGGCTGCCGCAAGGCCCTCTTCCCCGCCCTCCACCCGCCCCAGGGTGCGCAGCAAACCCAGCAACGACTGCCGGTCCGTCACCCCCACATCGCCCCTACCGGGCGCGCTGCCCGCCGTAGCCACCTCCTGGAAAAGCGTCGCGGCAACCAGAGGAACTCCGATCAGATTCGCCAGACGCACCGGGCCGGAGAGGTGCGGGGTGATCGGCGGGAACACCAGTTGCACAGCGTAGGCGGCTCCCCAGATGAGAAAGGCGGCAAACAGCAGCGACCCCCCCGGGGCCGGCCAGACAAGCAGGGCAACCATCGCCAGGACGACCGTCGCCAGGGCCCAGCCATCCCACACGCGCGCCTGCCAGTACGTGTTGTACGCCACACCGGTGGCCTCCACCGCGGGCCAGGTGACGCTGAAGAACAAATACACCAGCGCGGTCGCAACCAGGCCGACGGCGAGGAGACCAACCCCCAGGCGAGCACGGCGACGAAGCACCGGCAGGAAGCCCCACAGGAGCACGAAGAGAAACGCCAGATCAAGGGCCCGCTCCAGCGGGGGAAGGACGACCGCCGGACGGGGAACCGTGGCCCCAGCGATCGCACCGCCGAGGACGAGCGCTGCGCGGGCCAGCCACATCCCCAGCGCAGCCCCCCAGAGCCTCCGTGCCCCCGGGCTCCCTGCCGATCGCTTCCAATGAGCCCACGCAACCACCAGAGCGGCCTGGAGGACGAAGAGGAGGACAAGGTGGTAATAGAGGTCGCCGGGGGGACGAAGAAGAAGGGAGACAACCTCTTCCAGTAGAGACATCGCGTCTCCTTCCCACTGCTGATCCAAACGAATTATACCATACAGACCGTCAATTCAAAATGGCCCCCGCGCCGGGCATTCGCACATCACGCTAATCCCTCTCGCCCTCCGCTTCGAATACCCGCGTCTACTCCACCGCCTCTTCAAGATCGGGGTACTCCAACGCTTCCGCCAGCGAGGAGGACGGCCGACGAATGGGGAGGAGAACCGTGAACGTGCTCCCTTTGCCCGGAGCGGAATCCACCCACACCCGGCCGCCGTGCGCCTCGGTCAGCGAGCGAACGACGGCCAACCCCACCCCCAGTCCGCCCGCCTCCACCCGCAGGGGGTCCTTCGGCCGATAGAACCGCTCCCAGATCAAACTCTGCTCCTCGGGGGGGATCCCGATGCCGGTGTCCTGAACCCATATCCGGCAATAATGGGCCTCCCCATCCGATTCCCGCACGACCCCCGCCCCCACCGTCACCCGTCCGCCCGGGAAGGTGTACTTCACCGCATTGCTGACCAGATTGGTCACGATCTGCCGGATCCGTTCCGGGTCGGCCTCGATCAGCGGGAGGTCATCCTCGATCTCCAGATCCCACTCCACCTCCCGGGCCCGCATCTGGGGGACGAACGTCTCCACCACCTCTCCCAGGATCAAAGCCAGGTCGGTCTCCTCATACTGAAGTTCCAGCCGTCCCCGTTCCGCCTCGGCCAGCGCGATCAAGTTGTTGGCGATGGTGATCATCCGGCGCGCGTTGGTGTGAATGACCCGCACGAACCGCCGCTGGGCGTCCGTCAACTTGCCGGCCATCTGACTGTAGAGCACCTCGGCGTACCCCAGGATCGCGGTTAACGGCGTCCTCAGTTCGTGGGAGACGGTGGTGATGAACTCCCGCTTGGCCCGCTCCGCCTGGATTTCCTTAGTAATGTCGCGCAGCACGGCCACGAGGCCCATCGGCCTTCCCTGATACGGGGAACGAACGAGCGCGGCGTGGACCTGGACCTGCTTTCGCTCGAGTTCGCAGAGTACCTGCAGTGGCTCGATGGATTGACGGAGCCGTTCCCACGAGATCTCCTGACCAGTGGTCGAGGTCAGCAACTGCGCCAGGGGACGGCCTAGCACGCGCTCCCGGCTGACCCCCAGGATGCCCTCCGCCGCCGCGTTGACCCGCACCACTCGCCCGTCGGCGTCGGCGACGATGATCCCTTCGGCGATGCTCTCCAAGACGGCCTCCAGCCACCGCCCTTCCTGCTCCCGGGCCTCCAGCGCCGTCTTGAGTTCCTGGGCCTGCCGTCTCAACCGTCGGTACAGGTGGGTGTTCTCCACCGCGGCGGCGATCTGTGCCCCGACCGCGTCGCACAGTTTGGCCTCCTTCGCCCCGAACGGTCGTCGGCTGCGATCGTTGCCCACGAGGAGCACGCCCAGTAGCCGCCGCTCCCGCACCAGCGGCTGGAGGATCAAAGGCCCCTCTCCAGACGCGCCGAGGGCTTCGTACAACGGCCGGATGCGGGAGGAACGAGACCACGAGTTCACCAGCAACGGCTTCCTCCGTCGCACCACGTGTTGCAGCAGGGCGCACTGAGAGACACCGACGAACCACTCGGAAGAGGCGGCCGCCGGCCGCCGCAGCGGCACGTACTGGGCCGCCACCCGAAGCCGGTCCGCCCCCTCCTCGTCCAACAGAAGGACCGCCACCCGGTCCGCATCCAGCGCGTGGGCGAGGTTCTCCACCACGCGGCCCAGAGTCGCTTCCAGATCGAACGATTGCTCCAACGCCTTGCCGATGTCCAGGAGAAAGAGCAGTTCCTGGGTCTGACGAAGCGCACCCTCGCTCAGCGCTTCCAGTTCGCTCCGATAGGCCCACAGGTCCTGCAACGCCGCCCGGTAGACCGAGACGGCCAGCAACGGATAACCGATGAGATTCACCACGCGCCCCAGCCCGACCTGGTCGAAAGCGACCAGGCTGTTCCCTACGGTGATGAAGGCAAAAGCGACGGCGGGCAGGGAGTACCCGAGTCGGCGACGATAAACCAGGTGCAGGACCATCGCCGACAGGGCCAAGAGAACTCCCCAAAGGTCCCACAAGGGCTGCTGCCAGAAGGCGAGATACGGGAAAAAGGGGACCGCTTCCAGCATCCGATACCACGAGGGGATAAAGAGAAGAGTCACCCCCAACGCGCCAACCAGGTTGCCGAAGAGGAACAACCGGGCCCCACGCCGCCCGAGGAACGGCGCCAGGAAAGCCCACGCCACCAGGGTCAGGCTGATCACCTCCAGCGCGTACAGCAGCGGTGCCAGCAGCGCATCCCCCAACGCGCCACCGATGAGAAGCGGGACGCGCAACAGCACCAGCACGGCAAACGACCAGAGAAGCCGTCGTTGGTCGGGATTGCGGGTGTGGCGATACTCCGTAAAGGCGATCCCGACGGCCGCTTCCAGGGCCAGAAGGATCAGAAAGTGATAAACCGACGATCCGGGACCAGTGGACAGCAGGTCGAAAAATCCCCAAATCTCCCCCACGTGTTACGCCCCCCCGTTCTCCGACAATCCGAGGTCCTGATCCCCCAAGGGCAACTGGACGATGAACTGACTGCCCGGGCAGGCCTCTTCATCATACCCCGGACTCTCGGCCCAGATCCGCCCACCGTGGGCGAGGATGACCCCTCGCGCGATCGCCAACCCCAACCCAGGCCCACCCCCTTTGAACGCGGTCGTCCCCGAGGAGTGAAGACTCGCCTCCCCAACGCGGTAGAACTTCTCGAAGATCAGATCCAGGTCCTCCGGCGCGATCCCGATGCCGGTGTCCTCCACCACGATCTGCACACACCGCCCCAGGCCCGGCACCTCCACCACCTCACCGCTGACCGTGATCCGCCCGCCATCCGGTGTGTACTTGATGGCATTGTTGACAAGGTGGCGAAACGCCTTGTAGATGAGGACCGGGTCGGCCTGGCAGAAAGGTAGATCGTGCAGCCCTTTCGTCTCAAAGGTGAGTCGCCTCTCCTCAAGGGCCCTGGCAAATTCGTCCCGGATCCCCTGGAAGACGACGGGGAAACTGACCGGGCTGGGGTGGATCTTCACGTCCCCCTCGATGACCCGTGAGAGATCGAGGATGCTGTTGAAGATGCGGTGAAGGCGGTCGGTGCTGTCGACCACCCCCTGGACCAGCGCCCGCAGCTGCTCGTCCCGCTGGACCAGGGGGTAATCCTGCATCATCTGAGCGTACCCCAGCAAAGCGGCAACGGGCGTTCGGAGTTCGTGAGCGGCGACCTGGATGAAATCGCTTTTCGTTCGGTCGAGCCGCTCCAACCGCGCCAGCGCCTGCCGCAGCTGTTCGTTGGTCTCCCGCAACTCCGCCAACGCCCGCCGATCGGCCTCCACGAGACGACGGCTCAGCTGGACCAGGATACGAACGGCGAGGGAGGGACTCGCGCCCAGCACGCGGAGGAAAGGATCGCGCCCGATCTCCAGAACGACGGTTGGTTCCAGGGCGCGGACGGTAGCATTTCGCGTCCCTTCCTGTATCAGGGCCATCTCACCGAAGAACTTCCCCGCCCCCAGCGTGTTCAGCCGACGTTCCTCCGCCTCGTCGATCTTTTTGTAAACTCCGACCCGCCCCTCGACGACGACGTAGAACGCGTCCCCAGGCCCACCCTCGCGGCAGATCTCCTCGCCCTCGGAGAACCTGCGAATCCGTGCCGCACGAGCCAACTGGGCCAGTTCCTCTTCGTCAAGACCGAAGAAGAGGGTGCGGAGGAAATCCTCAACCGAAGGGAAACCCTGATTCGTCACCATCGTCGCAACTCCACTTGGGGCCGGACCCTCCAAAGACCTCCGACGCGACAGGAGTGGTATAGCATATTTCTTTGATTAAGGCAATTTCGCGCGGCGGTCGACGGGTTACATTTGCCTCCCCGCCCACCCCGTGGTACACTTCTTTCGGAGGCGAACCACAAGGCCGCGGATGAGTTCCACCGCTTCCTCAAGTATGGGAAAGAAACGGTCACGAAGGACGAAAGCCAAAGGGAGATCGAAGAGCAGGAAACGGCGCACCTCACCCCGCATCCACCTGAGCACCGACGCCGTCTTGGACATCGTCGGCTACCTCACCGTCTTCATAGCGCTGCTGACCCTGCTGGCTCTCCTTTCCTCGCGTCGAGGTGCCCTCCTCGGCCCGTGGGTCCGGTTGCTGGAACGGATCTTCGGGTGGGGCGTGTACGTGGTCCCCTTTCTCGCCGGGGCCATCGGCCTCTATCTGATCCTGCGTCGTTTCGGCGACCGCGTCCCACGCCCCCGCCCTGAACAGGTGGTCGGCGTGGTGCTCCTCTTCTTCGCCTTCCTCGCCACCGCCCACTTCCCAGCGACCTGGGCGACCGGCCTTTCCCTTGAGGGGGCCGCACAGTCCGGCTACGGAGGCGGCTCCCTGGGAGCGGCAATCGACCGCGCCCTCCTCCACGGCCTCGGCGGGGTCGGGACCGCGCTGGCCCTCTTCGCCACCTGGCTGCTGGGGATCTTCTTCACCTTCAACATCTCCCCGGCGGATATGGTCCGCTACCTCCTCGCTCTGCGCGAGCGGCTTCCCCGCCCCAGCCCCCGCCTGCCCACACCCCCCGTCGAGCGCCCGATCCGGCCCCTATCCAGACCTGAGACGCCACCCGTGGGAGTCCGCCCGGCCGTCGTCCCTGTGAAGCCGAAGGCTCCAACGTCCCCGTCTTCTCCCGCCCCTCGCCCGTCCCCTGAGGACTTCCTCGTCCCCACCGTCGGCGGCCCGCCCTGGTCGCTGCCCCCCATCGAGGCGATCCTGGAGCCAGGCAACGAGCAGGACCTGGACGAGGAGATCGTCCGCCAGCAGGCCCGCATCATCGAGGAGACCCTGGCCAGCCTCGGAGCGCCGGTCAAGGTCAAGGAAGTCAACCGCGGGCCGGTCATCACCCAGTTCGGTGTGGAGCCGCTCTTCGTCACCAACAGCCGGGGGAAGCAAACCCGGGTAAAGGTCAGCAAGATCGCCAGCCTGGCGGACGATCTGGCGCTGGCGCTGGCCGCGAAGACGATCCGCATCCAGACCCCCATTCCCAAGAAGGGCCTGGTCGGCATCGAAGTCCCCAACCAGGAAGTGGCCCTGGTCGCCCTACGGGACATCATCGAAAGCGAGGCGTGGGAGCGGGTGGATTCCACCCTCCGCCTGGCGCTGGGGCAGGACGTGGCCGGTCAGCCCTTCGTGGCCGACCTGCGGGCGATGCCCCACCTGCTCATCGCCGGGGCCACCGGCTCGGGCAAGTCCGTCTGCATCAACGCTATCTTGGCCGCACTGTTGCTCCAGAACACCCCGGACGACCTGAAACTGCTGCTGGTGGATCCCAAGCGGGTGGAACTGACCCCCTTCAACGACATCCCCCACCTGCTGGCACCGGTGGTGGTGGATATGGAACGGGTGACCGGCGTGCTGAGTTGGGTGCTGCGGGAGATGGACGGCCGGTACCGCCGGTTCGCCAGCGTCGGCGCGCGGGACATCGAGGACTACAACGAACGGGTTGTGCCGAGGCAGGCCGACCTGAAGCGGATGCCCTACATCGTCGTCATCGTCGATGAGTTGGCCGATCTGATGATGCTGGCCCCGGCGGAGACGGAGCGATCCCTCTGCCGACTGGCCCAGATGGCCCGGGCCACCGGCATCCACCTGATCATCGCCACTCAGCGGCCCAGCGTCGACGTGGTGACCGGCCTGATCAAGGCCAATTTCCCCGCCCGCATCGCCTTCGCCGTCGCCTCATCGGTGGATTCGCGGGTGATCTTGGATATGCCTGGTGCGGAGCGGCTGCTGGGCCGGGGCGATATGCTCTTTATGTCGCCGGACACCTCGGAGCCGATCCGCCTCCAGGGCTCGTTCGTCTCCGACGAGGAACTGCGCCGCCTCATCCGGTACTGGAAGAGAGGACGGGAACTGACCGTCGAGGCTCCCGCCTCCCTCTCAACGACCGCCCAGCCGGTCCAGTTGCCGTTGGACGAGAGCCTGGTCCCCGAACCGGCTGTGGCGTTCGAGGACGACCTCCTGCCCAACGCGCTGGAGGTGATCCTGGCGGAGAACCGCGCCTCCATCTCCCTGCTCCAGAGACGGCTGCGGATCGGCTACACCCGTTCCGCCCGCATCATCGACCTGCTCGAGGAAAAGGGAATCGTCGGCCCCCCCCAGCCCGGCGGCCAGACCCGGGAAGTCAACCGGGCCGCCGCCGAGGCCCTGCTACGGGAGGCAGGTAAGGAATGGAATACGCCATCCATAAACTGACCTTCGCCGAGGGTCGGGCCTATCGATACCAGGTGGTGGACAAGGAGGGAAAGGTTCGCTATATCGCCGAGCCGACCGGCCTCCTCCTGCCCACCCCTACCCACCAGGTTACCTTTTTCGACGCCGACCACCAGCCGCTGGCTCGGCTGGAACCCCTGGCGACCTCGCCCTGGCGCTGGACTCGAACCTTCATCCTCCTCCTAGAAGAAGAAACGGAGAGCGCTACCGCCATCGAAGAGCGCTGGACCCTGGTGGATCGCTTACTGCTGCGCCTTCCCACCTACACCCTCCGGGTCGGTTCCTACACCTACGCCGCCCGAGGCAGGCGGTACGGCGAGGCCCTCTACGAACTGTTTGAGCCTCCTCCGGCAACGGAACCCTCTCAGGAGGCCGAAGAGGAACCGTCGGAAGGTCTACAAGCCCCTCCAGAGGTAGAAGAGATCCCGCCGAAAAAGGTGGGGGAAGTGCTGCATCCTCCGGTCGGCCCCAGTTATATGGTTCTGGTGGAGGCCGCTCCGCTGCGGCAGGCCCCCCTGGTTTTGACGGCGTTCGTCGTCCTGATCGACCTTCATCTGTATGGATGATCCAAAACCTTCCAAGGAGGTAAAACACCTATGAAACGACTTCTCTCAGGAAACGAGGCGATCGCTCTGGGCGCGTGGGAGGCGGGGGTCCAGTTCGCCTCCGCCTATCCCGGCACGCCCTCCACCGAGGTCCTGGAAAGCCTCGCCCAGTACGCCGGCGTCAAGGCGGAGTGGGCCGCCAACGAGAAGGTGGCACTGGACGCGGCCGCGGGGGCGGCCTTCGGTGGAGCGCGGGCCCTGGCAGCGATGAAGCACGTCGGCGTCAACGTCGCCGCCGATAGCCTGATGTCCCTCTCCTACACCGGCGTCAAGGGAGGGCTCGTGCTGGTCAGCGCCGACGACCCTGGGGCCTTCTCCTCCCAGAACGAGCAGGACAACCGGAACTACGCCCGCTTCGGTAAGTTCCCCTGCCTCGACCCCGCCGACAGCGAGGAGGCCCGCCAGTTCACCCGGCTGGCCTTCGACATCAGCGAGCAGTTCCAGTGCCCGGTGATGGTCCGCTCCACCACCCGCCTCTCCCACTCCAAATCCCCGGTCGAGGTGGAGATGCCGGAGGGGCCCAGGGAACGGCAACCCTTGCCCCCCTTCGAGCGTCATCCGGACAAATACGTCATCATCCCCGCCATCGCCCGCCGCCGCCACCCGGAGATCGAGCAGCGATTGCTGGAGATCGCCGAGTGGGCCGAGACCGCGCCCATCAACCGCATCGAATGGGGCGATCGGTCGATCGGGATCATCACCTGCGGGATGGCTTACCAGTACGTCCGTGAGGTCTTCAGGGGGTTCTCCATCCTGAAGTTGGGGATGACCCACCCCTTGCCCCAACGGATGATCCGCGAGTTCGCCGAGCAGGTGGAGAAACTCGTCATCGTGGAGGAGTTGGACCCCATCATCGAAGAGCAGGTTCGGGCGTGGGGGATCGAGGTCGCCGCCAGTAAAGAGTTCTTCCCGCTCTACGGGGAACTGACGCTGGCGCGGGTGCGGGAGGGCGCGCTGAAGGCCGGTCTCCCCGTCGCGCCGATGCCGGACCGGGTGGAACCGCTCTCGGAGGTCGTCGTCCCCTCCCGTCCTCCCGCCCTCTGCCCCGGCTGTCCCCACCGCGCTTTCTTCTACAACCTCCGTCGGCACCGAAGGAAGGTCGTGGTGGCTGGCGACATCGGCTGCTACTCGATGGGTGTCCTCCCTCCCTTCGAGACGATGGATATGTTGATCTCGATGGGGGCCAGCATCGGGATGGCCCACGGGTTCAAGCAGGCCGGGGGGCAGGAGAAGGTCGTTGCGACCATCGGCGACTCCACTTTCTTCCACGCCGGCCTCTCCCCGCTGGCCAACGCGGTCTACAACAAGTCCAACATCGTCGTGGCGGTGCTGGACAACCGGATCACGGCGATGACCGGCGGACAGCAGCACCCGGGCACCGGCATCACGCTTCAGGGGGAGGAGGGCAAGCAGATCGACATCGCCTCGGTGGCCCGTGCGATGGGCGTGGAGCACGTCTGGGAGGTGGATGCCTGGGACGTCAAGGCGGTCGACGACGCGCTGAAGGCGGCCTTCGCCGTCGAAGAGGGCCCCTCAGTCGTGGTGGTCAAGGGAGCCTGCGTCTTCACCCCGTACTACCAGCGACGGCCCACGGTGGCGGTCGACCTAGATACCTGCACCGCCTGCGGCAACTGCTTCCGCGTGGGCTGCCCGGCTATCCTCAAGAGCGACCAGACCCACCCCAAGACCGGCAAGCCCAAGGCGACCATCGACCCGCTCCTGTGCACCGGCTGCACCGTCTGCCTGCAGGTCTGCCCGGTGGATGCGATCTATGAGAC
>DROW01000067.1 GCA_011388675.1 Chloroflexota bacterium
AACTGTCTCGTCGTCCCCCACCTGGGCAGCGCGACGGTCGCCGCCAGGGAGCGGATGGCGACGATGGCCGCGGAGAACCTGCTGGCGGGGCTGCGCGGGGAGAGGCTGCCGTACTGCGCGAATCCCGGGGTTTATGACCGGGTGACCGGGTGACTGGGAGACTGGGAGACTGGGAGACTAGGTGACTGGGTGATTGGGATATGGGACGAGTTATCTCTACCGAAGGACCGGGGAAGGTACGGAATCAGCACCGGCGGACGATCGCCGAGGCGTTGCGGATTTTGAGCCAGAAGCAAGAACTGGACGAGGAGGTGAAGGACCTGGCCGCGGTCATCGTCTTCTCCCTCCACGGCATCGCCGATACGGTGGAGCAGACGACAGCGGCGTGGGACAAGAGGAACTATTACCTCAAGGCCGACCGCTTCCGGCGGGAGTGGGCCTGGGTCGAGGAAGCGATCGAGGAACTGAGCGACCTCATCTATCGGGGACGTTGGGAACACCTCCCCGCCTTCCTGGCCCGGCTGGCCCCCCACTTCGCCGATGTCAAAGTCGTCCGCCTGACCCGCAACCCCTCTCTCTGGAAGGGGGCCTACCAGCGGTTTATGGAGGGGTAACAGGGAGCAAGGTCGCAGGTCGCAGGCCCTGCTCCTTGCTCCTTGCTCCCCTGCTCCCTGCTCCTTGCTCCCCTGCTCCCTGCTACAGCCGCTCCTCCGGCCCGACGGGCAGCGCCACCAGGCCGCTGATCACCTTGGGGTAGAAGTCGGTGGACTTCTGCGGCATCCGCTCGCTGGCGGCGGTGCAGGCCCGCACCTGCTCGATGCGGGTGGGGTTCATCAGCAGCAGGAACTGAGCCTCCCCCCTATCCACCGCCGCAAAGCCGGGCGCGGGGTCACGCAGGTAGTCGATGTTCTCCTTCCGCTTGACCGCCTCCTTGTCGATCCCCAGCACCCGCTCGATGAACAGTTCGTGCAGCACCACCACGTCCAGCATCCGCCAGTCGGCAGCCCGGTCGGGCAGGAGTTGGGCCATCACGCCGGGGTCGCGCAGTTCCAGCACGGCATACGACCCGTCGTAGAAGCCGAAGCGCGGGTGGTCGGGCTTTGCCTCCGCCAGCGCCTTCTCCACCGCCGTCCGGTCCGAAGCGGGCGTCACCTCGAAGTACTCCTTCGCCCGCTCCAGCGCCGCCTTCCCGTCCATCCGGGTGTAGGAGTGGATGAGCCGGTGGGTTGGCAGGATCACCAACCCCGGATCGCTCATACTGACCAGCGTGACCATCGTGTAGTTGAAGGCTGCGTCGGCGGGGGCGTCCGGGTACTTCTGGCGCATCTCGTCGCGGAAGGTGAGCGCCGTCTCGTACCGGTGGTGCCCGTCGGCGATGATCAGGTTCCGCTTGGGGGCCATCTCCTCCACCACCGCCTGGATCACCTCCGGATCGTCCACCACCCAGAACCGCTGCTCGACTGCGCTCTCGATCACCTGCTCGCGGGCGACCATCGGCTCGTGTGCCTCCAGGTAGGGTTGGAGGATGGAGTTGACCCGGTTCTCGTCGTCGGGGTAGAGGATGAAGATGTGCCCCCAGGCCGTCTCGGTGGCGCGGAACAGGTTCAGACGGTCCACCTTGGGGCCGGAGAGGGTCCGCTCGTGGGGAAGGATCACCCCCTCGTCGAAGCGGGTCAGTTGGAGCGCGGCGCTGAAGCCCCGGCGGGTGCGGGTCTCGCCGCTCGGCGTGGCGTAGGTCTGCTCCAGGACGTAGATGGCGGGCCGGGCCTCCCGCATCAGCACCCCTTCCGCCAGCCAGGTGCGGGCGTAGCAACGGGCGCGGGTGTAGACGTTGTCGTCGTCGTTATCCCAGGGGGTCTTCTTCCCGCGGATGATGCGGACGAAGTTGTAGGGGCTCAGTTCGTAGTACCGCTCCTGCTGCGGCTCGTGGATGCGGTCGTAGGGCTGGGTGATCACCTTCGAGAGGTCGCCGACCTTCTCGACGTTGTAGCGCAATCCGCGAAACGGTTTCACAATCGCCATCGTCTACCTCCGTTGCGTGGTTTCACCACAGAGACACAGAGGACACAGAGTTTTCCTGTTTCTCTTGATTTTCTCCGCTTCTCTGCGCCCTCCGTGCCTCTGTGGTTCTTCAAAACTCAGCCTTGTAGAACGAGACCACCGTCACCACGTAGGCCGCCATCTTCGGCAACATCAGCATCCCGGCGATGGGGTACCGGTCGACGAAGAGGACGGTGCCGAGGTAGCAGGTGAAGGAGACGATCACCGACCATCCGGCGACGGTCAACCACTTCTCCCCGGCCTTCAGAAACATCCCGGCGAGGACGAAACCGGCGAAGGCAAAGGGGATATTGCGGTAGATACGCCAGGCGGGGGCCGGACCACCCCAGTTGTTCTGGGGGAAGAAGAGGAGCACCACCCGCACCGCCAGAGCCGCCACCACCAGCCATTCCAGCCAGGTCCACGGATGGCCTGTCCTCTCCTGGCGGTACAGCAGCGCGAAAAGGTAGAAGAACGTGAGGGTGAAGGAAGTGGCGAAGGAGCCGACGCCGAGCCAGGAGACCGGGTAGCCGCCCCAGTGCAGAGCGACCGTCTCTACACTGGAGAAGGTCCGGTGAGCGTAGGCAACGATGTGGACCGTGTCGCCGAGGATTAGCGTGACCACTGCAATCAACAACCAGCGACTACGCTTCCGCTGCTCCGGCGTCTGCCGCCTGTATCGCTGGGCCATCAGCCCAACGACGACCAGAATGCTGGTCAGATAAACAAGATTGCTCAGATTGACGATGATTCCCATCGGACCGGTGGTAGGCATAGTTTACCCCTTTTCTGCTCTTATCTTCTTTGCTCGCTCACCAACTCCACCCCGGTTTTCGGGGACTTCCAGGCGGCGGCGATCTCGCGGGCTAACCGCTTCATTTTTGCCGTCCAGCAGGTCCGCCTGGAACGAAGGGCCTGGTTCTGTTTCTTGCTGGTCGTAGACATACTTTCCCCTCACGAACGAACTTCAAGATTGCAATCATACCCACGGATCAACAGAGTGTCAACCGGTTTGACCTCACCCCCTCTCCCACGGGGAGAGGGAGGGGGGCAGGGGGAGGGGGTGAGGTTCGAAGGTGGCCGAACTCACGTCTGAACATCAGCACTCCCCGCGCTCCTCAAACAGCGGCTTCCTCCTCCACCCCTTTCGCTCCTCCGCTTTTGGCAGAGGGAAGTCTTCCGTCGTGAACAAATCCCCCTTCACGATCTCCTCGAAGACCCGATCCACCCGGGGGAGCAGGTCCAGCGTGTGATCCAGCACCCACAGCAAGGTGAGCAGTTCATCGTCGAAGGTCCACGAGGTGGGAAGGATCTCGTCCAGCGGCGAGGACTTCCGCCCGGCGGGGCGGCGCATCCGGTAGCGCAGCCACGAGCGGACCACCTGGAGGCCGGAGACGCTGAACTCCCAGATCTCGGGGCGGACCGGGCCGAAGCGCCCGCCCTCGCCCACGCGCAACTCCTGGGCGGCGGCGTCGTAGCCGAAGGTCTCCGGGTACTTGTCGGGGGCGGAAGGGGTGGCGGCGAGGCACTTGGGCGCGGCGGGCGGCACTTTGCCGGGCTTTTCGCCGGGAGGCACGAACCGCTCCCCGAAGGTGTGGAGCCAGAGAAGGCGGCGGCCCAGCGCGACGGCCCGCGCGAAGAGGTCGCCGTCCCGCGTGATGGGGAGCCGGGGACCGGGGATGGTCAACTCGTCCCAGAAGCGGC
Organism: Chloroflexota bacterium; assembly: GCA_011388675.1. Classification (GTDB taxonomy): domain Bacteria; phylum Chloroflexota; class Anaerolineae; order B4-G1; family DUEL01; genus DUEL01. Next base: position 3,745 of record DROW01000067.1, read on the forward strand.
GGACGTAGCGGGGGGTGAACAGCACCGCGTAGGCGTAGGCAAAGAAGTCCTCCGGCGCGACCTCCCGACCGTAGGCTTCGGAGAGCACGTCCAGCACCCCGCCCGTGACGTTGGGGCGGGTGGCCTCTCTGTCCAGCCAGAGGGGGATGACGTCTTTCGCACCGCGCCCACAGAAGTGATGCAGATCGGGAATGGGGACGGTGGCGACAGCCGCGGGTCCCTCCCCCAGCACATCGGTCAACAGGCTGGTGAGGTAGACCTGCCGGTCGCTGTGGGCGCGGAGGAGGGCGGGGCGAGGACGATCACACAGTCGGTCGTCCAGCAGCGCCCATTGTCGATCGAAACTCCGGTAACCGTACCGGACTAGGCGGTGCGGAGGGGTGCCAGGTGGCACCTTTGCCAGAGAGGGCAAGTCGACACTCGTATCAAAGAGATCCACAGCGGGCCTATCCACCGTGCGGCTCGCCGTCTCGCGCATAAGAAGGCGACGCTCCTCCCGTGGGGCCTGAAGCAACCTCGCCCACCGTCTCTCCAAGACCTCCCTCGTCGGCCCGATGGGCCAGGTCCGCTTGAACTGGACGCCACTGGTCTGCCAGGGGAACAATTCGGTGAGCAGAGGCCAGTCCCAGTAGGGCTTGTCGCTGGTGGGGAGGAAGGGGTCGTGCCAGCCGGGAAGGGTAGGACGCCATTTCAGGTCCTCGAAGCGGCGGACGGCCTTCAGCGTCGCCAGTTTCTCCTCCCGCGTGCCGCTGATGCGGGTGTAGTGGACCGCGGCGGGGGTATCGGGCTGGGGGTCCCCGTACCGGACGCCGATGGCGATGGCGACGGGGGTGCGGATGGCGAAGACGTTCTCCGTCTTCCGCGCCCCGAGGTTATCTCCCTCCAGATCGATGATCCACAGTTCGTCGAAGGTCCGCCGCATCACCTCCCGCATCCCGGCGAAGCCCGGCCCGCGCAGGTAGGAGGAGGCGGTGATGAAACTGACGATGCCGGGGCCGCCCTTGGCCTCGAACACCTTCCACAGCGCCCACCGCCAGAAGTAGACGTAGTCGTTGTAGAGGTTCTTGGCGTGCACCCCCAACCCCAGCCGCTCCAGCGGCTCCAAGAAGTCCTGAAGCAGGATATGCCTTTTCTGCTTCTTGTCCCCTGGATCGCCGTACCGCACCCAACCGCCCTTCCGCTTGGCTTTCTGCTCCTCCATCGGGAGTTGCTGGCGGTCGTAAGGCGGGTTGCCGAGGCAGACTAGGATGGGGACCTCCCGCTTGACCCTGCGGGCCCGCTCGTGCTCCAGAGCCAACTGCTTGTATATCGACGGGAACTGGCGTGCGGGTCGGTTGGGCGATTCCAGCGTGTCGGCCAGGTAGATGTGGAGGCCGTCCTTGGGAAGTTGCCCTCCTTCTGCGGTGACGCGCCCCGTCAGCCGCAGGTGAGCGACGGTATAGGGACCCACCAGCAGTTCGAAGCCGTAGAGGTTCTCCGCCATCCGGGTAGCAGCGCTGGCCCGCATCCCCGGCCCTTTCACCTCGGCGACCCGATCCAGTCCGTACTCCAGCGCGGCCAGAAGATAGGTGCCGGTGCCAGCAGCGGGGTCCAGGGTCAGCACGTTCTTCTCGGCGAACGCCAGATCTGCCCCCAGCCGCTCCTCCAGCAGTTGGGCCACCAGCCGCACCTGGGCCTGCACTACCTCGACGGGGGTGTAATAGACACCCCGGTCCTTGCGCAGCCTGGGATCATAGACGGCCAGGAAGTCCTCGTAGAAATACAGCCAGGGGTCGCCCCTTGACTTCCGACGCAGGGCCACGGCATCCACCGCGCCGATGACCCGCTCCAGGAGATCGAGGGAGGTTGCGATCTCTTTGCAGGCTTCGACGTGCCCCAGGATGACGAGGGCATTGGAGAGGAGAGGGTGTTCGTTGTATATGGCCTTCGCTGCCTGAGCGACAGAGAGGGCGTGCTCGGGATCGTCGAGGCGGGCGAGGAGGAGGGTGTAAGTGAGGGTTTGGGCATAGGCGTCGGCGAACTGGAAGTCGTCGGCATCGGGGAAGAAGTACTTGCGCCACTCGCTCGCCACGGAGGAGATGTAAGAACCGGGGGTCTGTAGCGCCTCCAGGACATCGGAGCGGAGGAGGCGGCAGAGGGGAGCGAGGGCGTGGGCAAGGGCACGGGGGGACGTTGGGACAAGCGGTTCCCAGTGGAGGAAATCGGAAAGGAGAGCCAGCAGGGCCTCGGCGTCGGCGGGATCGACGGCATCCGCACCTTCGGACGTCACATCGCCGGAAAGCCGCACCATTTTTCCGACCCGCTCTCCGGTACGATAGAGGGCCCAATTGCTCCCATCCGTGTAGATCAGGTTGGGAAGGTTGCGGAATTTCTCCCATTGCTCCCGGTCGGCTCCTTTGAACCGGGCAGGGTTCGCCCCTTTGCCAGGGGCTTTCAGTTCTACGAAGCCGACCAGAAGACCATCGACCTCGATGCCGATGTCGGGCCGACCGCCGACCTCTTTCGCTTTTACCTCGGTATGTGTTTCAACCTTCAGCCCCAGCACCTCACCAGCGCTTTGGAGGAGGTGTTGGACCGGTTCCTTGAGCTGATCCTCCGGGGCGAAGGGCGTCGCGGAGGCAAAGGTCTGGGTCAGGGCCTGTGCATACGCTTCCAGCGCTGTGGCAAAATCCACGCCCATTGCGCTCCTCCAGGTAGGTGCGACGCACCTTGAAGGTGCGTCGCACCTACTCCTGCGTTATCCCATCTTCCGGGCGAACTCGATGGCGATGCGGGCCACCTCCTCGCCCACGCGGGCTTTCGCCTCCTTGGTCCCCGCGCCGATGTGGGGCGAGCCGATGACCTGCGGCAACTCCATCAGCCGCTTGCCCCGATCCTCCTTCTCGTCCTCAAAGACGTCCAGCGCCGCCCCCGCCACCTTGCCGCTGACGATGGCGTCGTACAGCGCCTTCTCGTCCAGCGTCCCGCCCCGACCACAGTTGATGATGTAGACCCCGTCCTTCATCTTGGCGAACTCCTCCGCGCCGATGAGATAGTGGGTCTCCGGAGTGTGGGGGACGTGGAGGGAGATGAAGTCGGAGCGGGCCAGGAGTTCGTCCAGGGAGACCTGGGCAGCGCCAGGGACCTCGACCCGGGTGCGGCGGTAGAAGATGACCTCCATCCCCAGCGCGGCCGCCTTCTGGGCCACCAGGCTCCCGATCCGGCCGCAGCCCACCAGCCCGAGCGTCTTCCCAGCCAGTTCGATCCCCTTGCTGAAGGCCTTCTTCTCCCACTTACCGGCCTTCATCGACGCGGTGGCCTGGGGGATCTGCCGGGCCAGCGCGAAGAGGTAGCCAATAGTCAATTCGGCCACCGAGTTCGAGGAGGCGGCCGGGGTGTTGCGAACCTCGATCCCCTTCGACCGGGCGTACTCCACGTCGATGTTATCCAACCCCACCCCGCCACGGATGATCAACTTCAGGTTGGTCGCTTTGTCGATCAGGGGAGCGCGGACCTTGGTGCGGCTGCGGACGACGATGGCGTCGTAGTCGGCGATGACCGCCTCCAGTTCCTCCGCCGAGATGTCGTCCCGCACGTCCACCTCGATCCCCGCCTCGCGCATTGCCGCAATCGCTTTCTCATCGGTTGGGTCACAGACGAGGAGTCTCATGTCTACCTCCTTGTGTGCTCGGTGTTCTGTGTTCAGGGTTCTGTGTTCAGAGTTCTGTGTTCCACGCTCTGCATCGAACCCCAAACTCCGAACTCCGAACCCCGAACTCTGAACTCCGAACTCTGAACTCCGAACCCCCAACTACAGCCCCAGAATGTCGTTTATCTGTTCCAGCAGCCAGCGGATGTCCTCCACCGTCAGGTCGCCCATATGCGCGATGCGGAAGCACTTCTCCTTCAGATCGCCATAGCCGTTGGAGATGATGGCACCCCGCTTGCGCAGTTCCTCGTTCAGCCCGGCGACGCTGATGCCACGGGTGTTCTTGACGTTGGTGACGGTGAGGGAGAGATACCGCTCGTCGGAGTAGAGGGCAAAGTACTCGCGGGCCCAGTCCTGCACGATGGCCGCCATATCCTTGTGCCGCTGCCACCGGTTCTCCAGCCCCTCGGCCAGGATGTCGTCCATCTGCTTGTTGAGGGCCTGGATCAGGCTGATCGCCGGCGTCGCCGGGGTCTGGTGCTTCTCGTACTTCTTATCCATCTGCTCGTAGGAGAAATAGTAGCCCGGGTTGGCGACCTTCTTGGCCCGCTCCCGCGCCCGGTCGCTCACCGCGCAGACCGTCAGCCCGGGCGGGAGGGCGAAGCACTTCTGCACGCCCGCCAGGCAAACGTCCAACCCCCAGGCGTCGAACTCGATCTTCACCCCGGCCATACAACTGACCGCGTCGACGAGGATGAGCACGTCGGGGTACTTCTCCCGGATCATCGGGGCGATCTCCCAGACCGGGTTCATCACGCCGGTGGAGGTCTCGTTCATCACGATGGTCACCGCGTCGTACTCGCCGCTGGCGAGCGCCTCATCCACCAGTTCCGGCGTGATCGCCTGGCCCATCGGCACCTCGACTTTGTCGCAGGGGATACCGTTCGCCTTGGTGATCTGATGCCACCGCTTAGAGAAGGCCCCGCAGACGGTGTTGAGGACCTTCTTGGTGGAGGCCTGCCGGACCGTCCCCTCCATCACGCCGGTCGACGAAGAGGTGTAGAGGTAAACCCGCTGCGTGGTGTAGAGCAGTTTCTGGAGTTTGGGGGTCACCTCGGCCTGTAGCGCCGAGTACTCCGGCGTCCGATGGCCGATCATCGGGACCGTCTGAGCCTGCAGGATCTCCTCGCGAACGTGCGTCGGACCGGGGATAAACAGTTTCGGATACATCGCTCACCTCCTCACAGATGGGTTGATCGGTTCGCAACACTCCATCCCCAAGAAAAAAGGGGAACGCACGACCGGCCTGCATTCCCCCTGTCCTCGACCTGAGAGATTCCCCACCCTCCGGTGAAGGGCAGGTTGCCCCGTCGGTGCCCGGCGGGCTCTCCAGGGGTGGCTGCGACACGGGGTCCTTTTACCTGAGAGTTTCGCCGACGACGCCCGGTCGTCACCGTCGGCTTGCCCCTTCGGTGCCTCCGACGAGGTCTCTCCCCCGTGCCTGCCACGGGCGATCCGTTTCTCCATTGGATCGACAGGGCCCATTGTAGCAAATCCCTCCCAGATGTCAAAGGCCGGAGTTGCCCGGGTATTCGAAGTGAATCACGCTACCCGGAAGGTGACCGGCACTTTCAGCCCTCTTAGGGGCAATTGCTGACCTATAGAGGCTCCCTACAGGCACTCTTGCCTTCGTTTCGCAAGTGCCGGTCACCTCTCTTGCCTTCCGCTTCGAATACCCTTGCCCCCCTGCGATAAGCATACTAAAATCACACCGAAATGGCAAACAGGTATCCGACCGCGACCTGGCGACTCGTCCTTTCCCCCCCGGCCGACGGGGCGACCCATATGGCGGTGGACGAAGCGATCTGGGAGGCCGTCGCCGCCGGCCGGGTCCCCCCCACCCTGCGCCTCTACGCCTGGTCGCCCCCCTGCCTCTCGCTGGGGCGCAACCAGCCTGTGGCGACCGTCAACCGGCAGGCCCTGCGGGAGCGAGGGTACGATTTGGTCCGCCGCCCCACCGGCGGGCAGGCCGTCCTCCACATCGACGAACTGACCTACAGCGTGGTCCTTCCTCTATCCGACCCCCGCGCCCGAGGAGGCGTCCTGGAGAGTTGCGAGCGGCTCAGCGCCGGGCTGGTCCGCGCCCTGGAGATCCTCGGCGTGAAAGAGGCGGTCGCTCGCCGCCGCCCTCACCCCCCTACAGCGCGTGGGCCGGTCTGCTTCGAGACGACGGTCGACTTCGAGGTCGCCGTCGGCGGGAGGAAACTGATCGGCAGCGCGCAGCGGCGGGGGCAAGGGGCCCTCCTGCAACACGGCGCGCTCCCCCTCTGGGGGGACATCACCCGCATCTGCCCTCTCCTCGTCCCACCGGCCGACCCCCGGCGGGTGGCGGCGCGGGCCACGACCCTGGAGGGGGTCCTCGGCCGGCGGATCGCGTGGGAGGCGGCCGCGCAAGCGACGGCGGAGGGGTTCGCCCAGGCCCTCAACATCCGTCTGGAACCCGGCTCGCTGACGCCGGAGGAGCGCCGACGGGCCGAGCACCTTCGGCGTGAGAAGTACGCCAGCGAGGAGTGGACCGGCCGGATCTAGCGAACCACAAAGGCACAGAGGACACAGGGTTTCTCAAAAATAGAGAGACCTCTGTGCCCTCTGTGTCTCTGTGGTGAATTACGGTCCGAGCACGATGACGTTGATCACCGTGGGCAGAACGACGTGGTCGCCCCCTCCGGCGAGCGGGACCCGCGCCTGCGGTGCGCCCGCCAGGTAGAGGCCGACGGCGAGCCGGGCCTCGCCCGTGTACCCCGCTCCCTCTTCGTTGAACACCAGCACGTGAGGATCGACGATCACCTCCCCCGCGGTCCATCCGGTCGTGGGGCGAGATCCCCCCGCGGGAGGGCCGTCGTGCTGGGCGATGAGCCGCCCGTCGGGCGTTAGCAGGTGGGTGAAGACCACGTACTCCGCCGTGGCCGCGCCCTCCAACGCCCGCCAGTAGAGGGTCAACGCGACCCCCTCACTGCTGGTCACCTGATCGTTCGCCAGGTCGTATCCCACCAACTCCGCCACGTCGCCGAAGCGAACGCCCACCTGCACCGACGGCACAGGCCCCGCTGGCTGGGCCGTCGGCGTCGGCGGCTCCGTCGGCTGGACCGTCGGCGGTGGCGGAGGAGGAACCGTCGGCGGGAGCGTCGGCAGGACCTCCACCACGGGGGTAGACGTAGGCGAGGGGGAGGGGATCGGCGTCAACAGCCCGAACGCGACCTCCGGCGTAGGGGAAGGCTCCAGGTCGGGCAGGGCGCGGGGAAGGAAATAAGTCTGGAGGGAAAAAACCGCCACCCCCACCAGCACGAAACCCAGGGCGGTCGCCCACAGCCGGTTGGCCCGGGCGGCCGTCATCTCCCGCTCGAAGGTGGTCAGGCTGGCCCCTAACCGCTGCCGGACGGCGAGAGCGCGGAAGAGGTAAACGAGGGCCCCAAGTCCACAGGCGGCGTAGATGATCCAGGAGAAATCGACCAGCCAGGCCAGAAGGACCTTCATAGTCGCCTCAACACCCCTCGGACGATGGTCTCAAGGCGCGGGGCCAGCAACCGACCGGCCTCCAGCACTTCCTCGTGGGTCGTCTCCGCCGCTGGCTCGTCCTCCCCGCTCAGGACATTGCTGATACCGGAGAGGCCCAACACCCGCATTCTCCCGTGCCGGGCGACGATCACCTCCGGCACGGTGGACATCCCCACCGCGTCGGCCCCGATCATCCGGAGGAAACGGACGTCGGCCGGGGTCTCGAAATTGGGCCCCGCCAGGCAGACGTAGACACCCTCCCACGCGGGGATCCCGGCCTTCCGCGCTACGTCGAGCGCCAGGGCCCGCAGTGTCGGATCATAAGCGCGGGTCATATCGGGGAAACGAGGGCCGAAGCGGTCCAGATTGGGACCCCGCAGCGGGCTCTGCCCTGCCATACCGATCAGGTTGATGTGGTCCCGAATGACCATCACGTCCCCCGCCCTGAAGTCCAGATTGAGGCCGCCCGCGGCGTTGGTCACGATCAACGTGCCCACCCCGAGGACCTGCATCACCCGGATGGGGAGGGTTACCTGGGCCATCGAGTATCCTTCGTAATAATGGGCCCGGCCCTGCATCACCATCACCACCCGGCCTTCGAGACGGCCGACCACCAGCCGTCCCGCGTGCCCCTCGACGGTGGCCTGGGGGAAGTGGG
>DROW01000068.1 GCA_011388675.1 Chloroflexota bacterium
CCCTTCTTCTCACACTCCATACACAGGTCCGTCTCCCGGTTCGTCCAATACACCAGCCCGCAGCCGGGGCAGGTGACCTTGCGCAGGCTGCTCTTTTTCTTGGGCGGGGGCCGGAGTTCCGGCGGGAGGGAGAGGAAGGGATCGGTTACACACGCGCATTGGACGGGTCGGTCGTCTCCCTTCCTGGACTTCGTCATCTAGCGCACCTCCGCCGCGACGGACCCGCCGGGCAGGGGCAGGCTCTCCGCTTCGTCGTGGCACCGGGGGCAGGCGCAGAGGGGCAGAGGGCTCGGTTCTCCCGCCGGGCCCAACGTTTCCAGCAGCAGCCTCTCCACCTGCTCGTCGATCAACCGGTAATACACGTACAGCCCCCGCTTGCGCCCCTCGATCACTCCCGCCTCCCGCAGCACCCGCAGTTGTTGGGAGATGTACGGCTGGGGCCGCTTCAAGATCGCCTGCAGATGGCAGACACACGCTTCTCCCCGCCGCAGTTCGTCCACGATGCGCAATCGGACGGGGTGGGAGAGCAGGCTGAACAGCCGGACCGCCTGGCGGTATCTGTCCTTATCCATCGCCTCTCCCTTCGCTATATGCATTCTAATGCATATAATACTCCAAGAACTTTCTTTGTCAAGGTGACATTTGTCATTTGTCATCTGCGGCGTGTTCGGTTGCCATCCTGTTGCTCCCATCGTATAATCGACCGTTCAGAGGACGTCGGACCTCTAGAGTGGAATGCGGGAACGACGAGGAGGGTGAGGTGAAGATTCGAGCCGGTGTGGTTACGATTAGCGACAAAGGGTACGCCGGGGAGCGGGAGGACGTGAGCGGTTCCCTGATGGTCGAGTTGCTGGCCCAGATGGGCATCGAGGTGGCGCAGCGGACGATCGTCCCCGACGAGCCGGAGCAGATCCAGCGGGTGCTGGTCGATTGGGCGGATCGGGAAGATCTGGACCTGGTGCTCACCACCGGAGGGACGGGGCTGACGCCCAGAGACCGCACGCCCGAGGCGACCCGCGCGGTCATCGACCGGGAGGTGCCTGGCCTGGCGGAGGTGCTCCGCTTCGAGGGGTACCGGCAGACTCCGATGGCGGTCATCTCCCGCGGGGTCGCCGGGCTGCGGGGGCAGACGTTGATCATCAACCTGCCCGGCAGTCCCAAGGCGGTCCGAGACGGCCTCCGCATCCTGGCCCCTATCCTCCCCCACGCGGTCCAGATGGCGCGGGGGATCGACACCGAACACCATCCACACGGGGAGGCGCACCATGCGTAAGCGGTACGGAGGCAGGCCCACTTTGAGCGTCGAGGAGGCCCGCGAGCGGATCCTGGAGACGGTCCGCGTGCTGGAGCCGGAGCGGGTCCCCATCCTGGACGCGCTGGGACGGGTGCTGGCCGAGCCGGTGGTCGCCGAGCGGGACATCCCGCCGCTGAGCAACTCGGCGATGGACGGGTACGCCGTGCGGGGAGAGGACGTCGCTCAGGCTCCGGTCCGGCTGCGCGTGATCGGTGAAGCGGCGGCGGGGCACGTCTGTGAAGCGCGGGTGGAGCCGGGGACGGCGGTCCGCATCATGACCGGTGCCCCCATCCCCGAAGGGGCCGACACCGTCGTCCGCTTCGAGGATACTCGCCTGGAGGGGGAATGGGTCGAGATTCTGGTGCCGGTCTCGAAGGGAAAAAACGTCCGACCGGCCGGAGAGGATGTCCGGGCGGGGCAGGAGGTCCTCTCACCGGGCAAGGTGCTCCGCCCGCAGGAGATCGGGATGCTGGCCGCCCTGGGGCGGACGGAGGTGGCGGTGGTCCGCCGTCCCCGCGTCGCCATCCTGGCGACCGGCGATGAGGTGGTCCCTCCGGGGCAGACGCCCGGCCCGGCCCAGATCTACGACGCCAACACCTACACCGTCTCTGCCCTGGTCCGGTCCGTGGGGGGCATCCCCCTTCCCCTCGGCGTCGCCCGCGACCAGGAGGAGTTGGTGCGGGAGGGGATCCGCCGGGCGCTGGAGGCGCGGGCCGACTTCATCATCACCTCCGGCGGGGTGTCGGTCGGCGATTTCGACCTGGTGAAGCAGGTGCTGGCGGCGGAGGGGGAGATGCGGTTCTGGTCGCTGAATATGAAGCCGGGGCGACCGCTGGCTTTCGGCGTGGTGGCCGGCGTGCCGCTTCTGGGATTGCCCGGCAACCCGGTCTCGGCGATGGTCGGTACGCTGATGTTCGCCCGACCGGCGCTGATGAAGATGCAGGGGTTCACCGAATGGCCCTGGCCCACGGTGCGGGCCCGGCTGCTCGACCCCATCCCCAGCAAGGACGAGCGACGCCACTACGTGCGCGTGGTGCTGCGGGAGACGGCGGACGGGTACGAGGCCCGGCTCACCGGCGATCAGGGTTCGGGCATCCTCAACTCCCTGGTCCTGGCCGACGGGCTGGCGGTGATTCCCGAGGGGATTACCTCCCTCCCCGCCGGGACCGAGGTCGAGGTGCTGTGGCTGAAGTGGGGGAAGATGCCGTGAAGATCGAGCGCGTCCTGGCCATCGACGTCGGCGCAGGCACCCAGGACATCCTGCTCTGGGAGGCCGGGCAGCCGATGGAGAACAACGTCAAGATGGTCCTGCCCTCCTGGACCACGGTGCTGGCCCGGCGGGTGAAGCAGGCCACGCGGGAGGGACGGCCCGTCTTCCTTACCGGCAACCTGATGGGCGGCGGGCCGATCGTCAGCGCGATGAAGCGCCACCTGCGGGCCGGCCTGCCGGTCTACGCGACCCCGCGGGCTGCGCTCACCATCCGGGACAACCTGGACGAGGTGCGGGCGCTGGGGTACACCATCGTCGAGGAGCCGCCGGACGACCCCGACCTGCTGACCCTGCACACCCGCGACGTCGATCTGGAAGTGATCGCCCGGGCGCTGGCCCCTTTCGATGTGGACCTGCCGGAGACGGTGGCGGTGGCGGTGCAGGACCACGGCCAGTGCCTGGAGGGATCGAACCGGCAGTTCCGTTTCCGCCTCTGGCGGGAGTTCCTTGAAACGGGCGGGCGGATAGAGGACCTGGTCTATTGGGACGTGCCGGCCCATTATACCCGTATGCTGGCGGTCCGGCAGGACGTGCCGGGCGCGGTCCTGATGGACACCGGCCCGGCGGCTCTGTGGGGGATCCTGCAGGACCCGGTGGCAGCGGCCTATCGGGACGAAGGGTTCATCGCCGTCAACGTGGGCAACCAGCATACGCTGGGCGTGCTCCTGCAGGGCCACCGCATCCTGGGCCTGTTCGAGCACCACACGGTGCTGATGGACCCCGAGAAACTGGTCCGGCTGGTGGACCGGCTGCGGAAAGGGGTCCTGACCAACGAGGAGGTCTACGAGGACCACGGGCACGGCGCGTTCATCTCCCCGGATTATCGGCCGGGGAAAGGGTTCACCTTCGTGGCGGTGACCGGGCCGCAGCGGCATATGGCGGAGGACCTGGGGTATCATTTCGCTGCGCCGTATGGCGACATGATGCTCACGGGTTGTTTCGGCCTCGTGGCAGCAGTGTTGGCGACCGCCGGGTGAAGGCCTCCGCACGCGAACCCTGAGATGAGCGTCCACATCACCCTTCCTCGATGGCCCTGGGGGCCGGTCCGCACCATCGCCGACCGGCGTGGGGTGTCCGTCTGGCCGGTGGGAGGCATCGTGCGCGATATGCTCCTCGGCCGTCCCCTGCACGACTGGGATTTCGCCGTCGAGCGGGACGCGGTGGGGCTGGCCCGGGCCGTCGCCGACGCCCTTGAAGGGGCCTATTTCCCCCTGGACGAGGAACGGGACACGGCGCGGGTCGTGCTGCGCAACCGGCGGGGCCGACGGGTCGAACTGGACTTCGCCGGGCTGCGCGGGGAGACGCTCCTGGACGACCTGCGCGGGCGGGATTTCACGATCAACGCGATGGCGGTGGGGCCGGAAGGGGAACTGATCGACCCCCTTGGGGGACTGGGCGACCTGCAGGCCCGGCTGGTGCGCGCCATCGGCCCCACGTCCTTCGAGGACGACCCCCTGCGGATGTTGCGGGCCGTCCGTCTGGCGGCCGAACTGGAGATGCGGCTGGAGGCGAAGACGGCGGCCTGGATCATCCAGCGGGCGGATAGCCTTCCCGAGGCCTCTCCGGAGCGCATCCGCGACGAGTTCGTCCGCATCCTCGCCACCCCCTCCCCCGCCGAGCACGTCCACATGCTGGACGAGTTGCGCTTGCTAAGCCAGGTGATCCCCGAGGTGGAGCCGCTCAAGGAACAACCCCAGTCCCCACCGCACCGGTTCGACGTCTGGTGGCACACTCTGCTGGTGATCGACGCGACGGCGGGCCTCCTCGACGTCGTGTGGGGGCGACCCCCCTTTCCCCGGCTGTACGCCGACGCCTCGGAGCAGGCCTGGGGTGAGGTGCGGGACTTGCTGGAGCCCTTCGTCCCTTCCCTGAAGCGCCACCTCTCCGTTCGACTGCGCGGGGGCAGGAGGCGGGCGACCCTCCTGGTGATGGCCGCCCTGTGCCACGATCTGGGGAAGCCGCTGACCTGCACGGAGGACGAGGAAGGGCATCTCCATTTTTACAACCACGAACGGGAGGGGGCCAGGATCACCGTTCGCCGAATGCGCCATCTCCGCTTCAGCCAAGCGGAGGTGAAGCGGGTCTCCACGATGGTCCGGGCCCACCTGCGCCCCGGCCACCTGGCGCGGGTCCGGGGGGCGGTGACCCGGCGGGCGATCTACCGCTTCTTCCGCGACCTCGGCAGCGTGGGGGTCGAGGTCTGCTTGTTGAGCCTGGCCGACCACCTCGCCACGTGGGGGCCCAATCTGGAGGCGGACCGTTGGGCGCGGCGGAGGGAGGTGGTCCGGCTGCTCTTAAGCCACTACTTCGAGCGCCACGAGGAGACCATCGCTCCCACGCCGTTGGTCGACGGGCGGGAGTTGATGGAGGACCTGGGGATCGAGGAGGGGCCGCTGGTGGGGCGGCTGCTGGAGGCGATCCGAGAGGCCCAGGCTTCGGGGGAGGTGCGGACCCGAGAGGAAGCGCTGGCCCTGGCGCGTCGGTTGAAGGGGGCCGAAGGGGGCGCGGAGGGGCCTGAGACCCGTCCGGACGTCGAGGCCTGAGGGGGAGTCTCAGGGCGTCGGGAAGAAGTGGACCCCCACCGTCCCGGGGCCGGAGTGGACGGCCAGGGCGGGGGCGAGGGGGGAGACCAGCACCTCGACGCATTCGAAGCGGCGGAGGACCCGTTCTCGCAGTTCTTCCAGCCGATCCAGCGCTGCCACGTGGGTGAGGGCCAGTTTGATTCGGGCTCCCTCGCCGACTTTTTGGGCCATCAGGTCCACGATCTTCCGATAGGCTTTGGAGAGGCTACGGGCGGTGCCCAGGGCCACGATCACCCCGTCCTCCATCCCGATGATCGGCTTGATGTTGAGGAGCGACCCGACGAGGTGCTGCGCCCGGCCGATCCGACCGCCCATATAGAGATAGCGGAGGGTATCGGCGGTCTGGATCATCGTCGCTTTGTGGGCCACCTCTCTGGCCCGTTCCACCACCTCCTTCAGGCCCTTGCCGGAGAGCGCGGCCCGTGCCGCCTCGATGGCCGCCCATCCCTGGGCCATCGCCACCTGTAGCGTATCGATTACCTCCACCCGGATGTCCGGCAGTTGCTCGCGCAGCATCTCGACCGCTGCTCGACAGGATTGATAACCTCCGCTTCCTTTCGAGGTCATCGTCAGGGCGACGATCTCTTTCGTCTTCTCCGCCAGCCGCTTCAGCCCCTTCAGATAATCCCCCGGACTGGGATTCGACGTGGTGGGCAGCCGGTCGGTCGTCTCCAGATACCGGGCGAACTCGTCCGGGTCGATGTCCATCGAATCCCGCAGCGTCTCCAGTCCTTTGTGGACGTAATACGGCACCAACTCGATCCCCAGTTCTTCCACCAACTCCTCGGGGATGCTCGCCGTCGTGTCGGTCAATACCCTCACCATCGCTCAACCTCCTCATCCTTATACCTTGCATCCTGCATCCTGCATCCTGCGTCCTGTATCTTGCTATTCCCCGCTTCCCTGCTTCCTCACTTCCTCCAGAAACTCCCTTACCACTTGTCCCACTTCCTCCGGTCGTTCCATCGGGACCAGGTGCCCCGCCTCGGGGATGACGGCGAATCGAGCGTGCGGGAGCCGCCGCTTCATCGCCGCCAGGCTTTGGGGCAGGAAAGTTTGGGAGAGTTCGCCGCGGACGATCAGGGCGGGCTGGCGCAGTTTGGGGATGGATTTCCAGACGTCGGTGGGGACGGTGGCGTAGACGCGGGCCTCCCACTCCGGGGGATAGGCCAGTTCGACCTGCCCGTCGGGCCGCTCGCGGGTGACCGCCTCCACGTAGGCCCATAGGCTCTCGTCCGACCAGCGGGCGAAATGGGGTTTGGCGCGGTACCGTTCGAAGCAGGCCTGGCGGCTGGGCCACACCCGACGGCGGCGGAGGGCTTGACGGATCATCCCCTTGCGTGGGTTGAGCCCCACCCGTCGCAGCCAGCGGAAGAGGAAAGAGTGGGTCGGGGAGAGGATGACCGGATCGATGAGAACGACGGCGCGGAAGAGGTCGGGCCGGCGGACGGCGGCCCAGAGCGTCGCCACGCCGCCCATCGAGTGGCCGATCCCGAAGATGCCTTTCATCCCCAGCCTGTCCAGCCCCCGGATCAGATCGTCGGCCATCAGGTGCCAATTGCGCATCTCCTCGGGGTGGCTCCCCGGCCACAGCGGGCGCGCGGGCAGGCCGACGACGTGGAACCGGTCGGTGAGCGCACGCACGAAGGGGCGGTAGGTCCCTGGCGGGAACCCGTTGGCGTGGGCCAGATGCACCAGCGACCCCGTCCCCCCGAAGTCGTACAGGTCTGCCCACCCTCGCTTCCCCGCTTCCTCGCTTCCCACTCTTACCTCCTGCTCCTTGCTCCCTCGCTCCCTTGCTTCCTGCTTCCTGTCTCTTGCCTCTTTCACCGCAACAGGTGCCGATTCCCCACCCGCACCCGCACCAATCCGGCCTCACGGGCCGCTGCCTCGGCCTCCTCCGCGTGGCGGCGGGTGGTGAACCCCAGGTCGTGGAAGTAGAACTGGGGGGCGAAGGCGAGGAGGGAGTACGGGATGCGGGGGTCGAACTGGGCGATGAAGCGGGCGATCCGTCCCACCTCTTCGGCGTCCACGTAGCCGGGCACCAGCAGCGTGCTGGCGACCACCAGCGGTGGCTCCGGCCGTTCGGCGAAGCGGGCTGCTGCGCGGGCGAAGTTCTCCAGCGTCTGGGCGTTGCTGGCGCCGGTGAGGGCGCGGTGGAGGTTCTCGTCGAAAGCCTTCAGGTCGAACTTGACGATCCCGCCGGTCCGCAGCGCCCACTCCACCGCCCGGTCCATCAGTCGCGGGTGGGCGCTGCCGTTGGTCTCCCAGCAGACGACCACGCCCCGTTCGGCCAGGAGGCGGCTGGCTGCCAGGGCGTGGGCCATCTGGCTGGCCGGGTCGCCGCCGAAGTAGCAGACGCAGTAGGTCCGCTCGTTCGCCACGTCGGCTAACTGGCGGGCGGTCATTTTGGAGGCGCGGCGGGGGTCCACCTCCCGGAAGTGCCAGTTCTGGCAGAAGAGGCAGTCGAACGTGCAGGCCGCGTAGAAGACGGCGAGGTTGTGTTTGCCGCGCTGATGGTGTCCGGTGCAGACCCAGTCGGCGACGCAGTTGGTGGGGAGGGGGTCGCGGTACCAGTGGAGCAACCCCCGGTCCGGCGGGCCGGCGAGGTGGCGGAGTCGCCCGCCCTGGACCTCCCGCAGGCCACAGAACCCCTGCTGGCCTTCTCCGATGGAACAATCCTGCGCGCACAGCCCGCAGCGACGTCCCTCGGCGTCGCGGGAAGGGCGGGGTGGGAGACCGAAGGGGCGACGGGCTGCGGCGTGGGCGGCTTCCGCCAGCGCCAGCGCGTCTTCGGGGCGATGTCGGATACAGTCGAGGCAGACCCCCAGGTTGGAGGCGACTGGGCGGTCGGCCCTCCCGCAGATCGCACAGGCGTTTCGCTCGGAGAGGGTTGTTCGGCCCACGTGTCCATTGTAACATCTCCGGTGGAAGTGGGCAAGGGGTCCGGCGACGATCGGGCTTGACAAATGGACGGAACGGGCTATACTGTTGTTAGACGTCAGACGTCTGAACATCTTGCCGCGGGGTTGGTGATGTATCTCACCCAACTGGATCGCCGCCCGTTGTACGCGCAGGTCCACGACCGCTTGCTGGCCTTCATCCGGGATTCCGGGATGGAGCCCGGCGAGCGGCTTCCCTCCGAGGCCACCCTGGCCGACCGGTTAGGCGTCTCCCGCGCGACGCTCCGTGAGGCCCTTCGCTTGCTGGAGGAGGAGGGCGTCATCGTCCGTCGCCACGGCGTGGGCACCTTCGTCGCCGCCAATCGACATCTGGAGAGCGGCCTGGAGCGGCTGGAGAGCGTGCTGGCGCTGGCCGGTCGCCAGGGGATGGAGACACGGATGGAGGACCTGGAGGTGCACGTCGTGCGGGCGGACCGCTCGGTGGCGGAGCGGCTGGCGGTGGAGCCGGGCACCTTCCTCACCTGCGTGTGCCGGACGATCTTGGTGGAAGACCGGCCGGTCGCCTATCTGGAAGACCTCGTGCTTACCGAATGGTTGTCGCCGGATCATTTAGACGAGGCATTCAACGGTTCCGTCCTCGACCTTCTCCGGCGGCTGTACCCGCAGCGGGTTCAGGAGGCCCTGGCCGAGATCACCGCTGTGGACGCTGGGCCCTCCCTCGCCCGGCGGCTTGGCGTGGACCCCGGTGGGGCTTTGCTTCTGTTGGAAGAGACGCTTTTCGATGCCACCGGCGCGCCGATAGGCTTCTCCCGCAACTACTTCGTGCCCGAGCGGTTCCGTTTCCACGTGGTCAGGCGGTGATGCGGCCCTGCGGCTTTGCGACCTATGGACGTCGGACGCCAAACGTTAAATCTTGAGGAGGTGTTGTGATGAGGACCGATTCTTTCCGTGGGCGTGACTTCATCACGCTGTTGGACTGGACGAAGGAAGAGGTCGAGACCATTCTGGACGTGGCGCTCGATCTGAAGCGACGGTTCGCGCTGGGCGAGCCGCACGATCACATTCTGCGGGCCAAGACCCTTTTCATGATTTTCTACAACCAGAGCCTGCGGACCCGCAACTCGTTTGAGGCGGGGATGACGCAACTGGGCGGGCATGCCCACTACCTCGACCCCTCCAAGATCTACACGCCAGCACTCCCCGGGAAAGAGGTCGCCTACTCCACCGAGCGCGTCTCCGACGTGGCGCGGGTCCTCTCCCGGATGGGGCACGCCATCGCCATCCGTTGCTACGGCGATCCAGTGGACTGGGTGTACGGCGCGGCCGACGAGATGATCCGCAACTTCGCCTACTGGGCCGACATCCCGGTGCTGAATATGGAAGACGATAAATACCATCCCTTCCAGGCCCTGGCGGACATCCTGACCGTCTACGAGAAGTTCGGCACCTTCAAGGGGGTCAAGTTCGTGATGTCCTGGGCCTACTCCCCCAGTGTCCACAAGCCGCGGGCGGTTCCGCAGAGTGCGATCATCGCAGCGACGAAGATGGGGATGGACGTGGTGCTGGCCCGACCGCCGGAGATGGCCCTCGACCCCGAGGTCATCGCCGCGTGCAAGAAGTACGCCGAGGAGACCGGTGGCTCCTTCTCGATTTCTGAGGACTTCGAGGAGGCGGCGAAGGGCGCGCACGTCCTCTACCCCAAGGCCTGGGCTCCGATCCAGATGTTCAAGCCGCCTGTC
Source organism: Chloroflexota bacterium (assembly GCA_011388675.1). Lineage (GTDB taxonomy): Bacteria > Chloroflexota > Anaerolineae > B4-G1 > DUEL01 > DUEL01. Next base: position 9,789 of record DROW01000068.1, read on the forward strand.
GGTGAGGACAACCCCGAACTGGCCCAGGAGATCTTCGACCGGTACAAGGACTGGAAGGCGACGCCGGAGTACATGGCCCTGGCCGAGCCCAACGCCATCTACATGCACTGCCTGCCGGCCGACCGCGGCTGGGAGGTCGAGGATTCCGTCATCGACAACACCGACCCCAAGTCCGGCTGGCGTTCCGTCGTCTTCGACGAGGCGGAGAACCGGCTTCACGTCCAGAAAGCGGTGATGAGCCTGGTGATGCGGTAGTCGTTCTGCGTTCCAAGTTCGATGTCCGATGTTCGACGTTCGACGTTGAACGTCGAACGTCGAACGCAGAACGTCGAACGTAGAACATACAAGGAGTCTGGCTATGGATCTCTACGGACGTGATCTGATCACCACGCAGGAGTGGTCTTTTGACGAATTGATGGCGGTCCTGGACCTGGCGGCGAAGATGAAGCGGGAGCGGTTCTCTGACCGCTGGACCAGCATCCTGAAGAATAAGACCTTCATTATGTTCTTCTACAACCCCTCGGTGCGGACCCGGCTCTCCTTCGAGGCGGCGGCCACGGAGTTGGGCGGCCATGCGCAGTTTATGACCCCCTCCGCGGGTCGCTTCAAGACCGAGAAGAAGGCCGGCGAGACCATTGAGGACGCGGCCAAGGTGATGGCCCGCTACGCCGCCGGGATCGGCATCCGCATCCTGGAGGACAAGGTCCCCTACTACGGCGCGGGCGACGAAATGCTGCGGGAGTTCGCCAAATGGGCGGACGTCCCCATCATCAACATGGCCGACGACAAGTTCCACCCCTGCCAGGGTTTGGCCGACATTATGGGGTGGGCCGAGTGGTACGGCGAGGGGCCGGGTCGGCCGGACTACGACGCCTTGCGGGGCAAGAAGTTCGTCCTCACCTGGGCCACCGGTGCGCTCGCCCGCTCCTGGTGCTCGGTCCAGGAGGCCCTGCTCATCGCCTCCCGCTTCGGGATGCACGTCACCCTGGCCTACCCGGAGGGGTACGACCTGGACCCCCAGGTCATCGAGTGGACCCAGCAGAACTGCGCCGAGCACGGGACCGAGTTCGAGGTGGTCCACGATCCCAACGAGGGGTATGAGGGCGCTCACATCGTCTACGCACGGAACTGGATGAGCCCCAACGCCTATCGGGATGGGGTCTTCCACAAGGAGGAGGAGATCCAGAAAGCGCTCCAGTACCCGGAGTGGACCCTCACCGCCGAGAAGATGGCCCGGACAGACAACGCGATCTTCACCCACCCGATGCCGGTGGACCGGGGGAACGAGGTGACGGACGAGGTGGCCTCCGGCCCGCGCTCGGCCATCTACGACATCGCCGAGAACCGGCTGCACGTGCAGAAGGCCATCATGGCGCTGACGATGGGGAATCTGTGACAGGGGACAGGGGGACAGGGGTCCTATCCCCTTGCCCCCTTGTCTTAGTTCATGCAAGGAGGGAAAATGGCAGAGAAGAAACTGGCAGTTATCGCGATCGGTGGGAACTCCCTGATCAAGGACAAGAGCAAAGTTACCGTGCAGGACCAGTACCAGGCGGCGAAGGAGACCTGTTACCACATCGCGGAGATGATCGCGCAAGGGTGGGACGTCGCCATCGGCCACGGGAACGGCCCGCAGGTCGGCTTCATCCTGCGCCGCTCCGAGATCGCCGCCAAGGTGGCCGGGATGCACGAGGTCCCGCTCGACTTCTGCGGGGCCGACACCCAGGGCGCGATCGGCTACACGCTCCAGCAGAACCTCTACAACGAGTTCAAGCGGCGGGGGATGAAGAAATCGGCGGCCACGGTGGTTACCCAGGTGCTGGTGGACCGGAACGACCCCGCTTTCCAGAACCCGACCAAGCCGATCGGCTCCTTTATGACGGAAGAGGAAGCCCGCAAGCGGGCGGAGGAGGACGGATGGGTCGTGGTGGAGGACGCGGGCCGTGGCTGGCGGCGCGTGGTGCCTTCCCCCATCCCCCAGGAGATCATCGAACTGGATGCGGTCAAGGAACTGCTCGAAGCGGGGATCGTCACCATCACCGTCGGTGGCGGCGGCATCCCGGTGGTCCGCAACGAGGACGGCTCCCTGGAGGGCGTGGCGGCGGTCATCGATAAGGACTACGCTTCCTCCCTCCTCGCTCGATCCATCGGCGCTGACCTCTTCCTCATCTCCACCGCCGTCGAGAAGGTCTACCTCAACTTCGGCAAGCCGGACCAGAAGCCCATCGACAAGATGACCGTCTCCGAGGCGAAGAAGTATATGGAGGAAGGACACTTCGCCAAGGGGAGCATGTTGCCCAAGATCCAGGCCATCATCTGGTTCCTGGAGGCTGGCGGCAAGCAGGCCATCATCACCAATCCGGAGAACATCGCCCGAGCGTTGGCCGGGGAGACCGGCACGCTCATCGTGCCCGATTAGTCCTTGCTACAGCGGGGAAAGGAGGTGATGTCGCAGAAAGGGTGCGGGAATCAGCAGCATCCTGTTGTCTTAGCCGACCCACGAATTTCTGGCAACCGATCTTGCTGATCTGGTGATTCGCCGAACAACATTTAAGGAGGAGGAAAGATGAAGAAGCGAGTTGGTCTTCTTCTGGCTCTGGTGGTCGTACTGAGCCTGGTGTTGGCGGCCTGCAAGCAGGCGACGCCGACCCCGGAGGCCACCCAGGCCCCGGCGACCGAGGAGGCTACCCAGGCTCCGGCGACCGAGGAGGCCACTCAGGCCCCGGTGACCGAGGAGGCTGCCACGGAGCCGCTCAAGGTCGCCTTCATCTACATCGGCCAGCCGGGCGATCTGGGCTGGACCTACGAGCACGATCGCGGTCGGAAGATGCTGGAGGAGGAACTGGGCGATCAGGTGGAGACCATCGTGGTGATGGACGTGCCCGAGGGCCCCGACGCCGAGAAGGCGATCCGCGATGTGGTCCAGCAGGGAGCCAAGGTGGTCTTCGCCACCAGCTTCGGCTATATGGACCCGATGCTGACCGTCGCCCAGGAGTTCCCCGACGTCGTCTTCGAGCACTGCTCCGGCTACAAGACCGCCGACAACATGGCGACCTACTTTGGCCGAATGTACCAGCCCCGGTACCTCTCCGGCCTGGTGGCGGGTAGCATGACCGAGGCCAACTTCATCGGCTACGTCGCCGCCCACCCGATCCCCGAGGTCATCCGGGGGATCAACGCCTTCACCCTGGGCGTGCGCAAGGTCAACCCCGACGCCGAGGTCCACGTGGTCTGGACCAACACCTGGTACGACCCGGTGAAGGAGCGCGAGGCGGCGGAGGCGCTGCTGGATGAGGGGGCGGACATCATCGCCCAGCACCAGGACACCACCGAGCCGCAGAAGGCCGCCCAGGAGCGAGGGAAGTTGAGCATCGGCTACGACTCCGACATGCGCCAGTTCGTCGGCGACACCGTGCTCACCAGCCCCGTCTGGAACTGGGGGGTCTACTACATCAAGACCGTCCAGGACGTCCTCAACGGCACCTGGAAGACCCACCAGTACTGGGGCGGCATGGCCGACGGCGTCGTGACCCTGGCCGAACTCAGCCCGATGGTGCCCGACGACGTGAAGCAGTTGGTCGAGCAGGAGAAGGAGACCATCCTCTCCGGCGAGTGGGATGTCTTCTGCGGCCCCATCTACGACCAGAACGGCGAACTCCGCGTCCCCGAAGGGGAGTGCATGAGCGACGCCGATATGCTCAGCATGGACTGGTTCGTCCAGGGGGTCGTGGGGACGATCCCCACCCAGTAGGTTCTGCGTAGCGTGAGGTGCTCCCCCTCCTGGAGGTCTCCTCCGGGAGGGGGAGCACACCCGGCGGGCGCAGGGCTGGCCCGACGCTCCTGACGAAAGGAACCGCACACCGTCCGTTGCGGCCAACCGGCCCCCGCGGACGGGGATCGGTTGACTTATATCGATTGCGGCGTCGAAGACCGTGTATACGGCCGTCTTTGCGCGGTGCTTCTGTGGGGTCTCACCCCACCTCCGCCTGCCGGGGGAGGGGTGGGGTGACCGGGAACGGTATTGATCAGACGAGTGGAATTACTTGAGGAGGAGCCTCCACGATGACCACCGAATCTCCCCCCGTCCCCGCCGTCCAGATGCGGGGGATCACCAAACGGTTCCCCGGAGTGCTGGCAAACGACCACGTAGACCTGGAGGTCTACCCCGGCGAGGTGATGGCGCTCCTGGGAGAGAACGGCGCCGGGAAGAGTACGTTGATGAACATCCTCTCCGGGCTCTATCGCCCCGATGAAGGGGAGATCATCATCCACGGCTGGCCGGTCCATCTCCGTTCCCCCCGGGATGCCATCGCCCACGGTATCGGGATGGTCCACCAGCACTTTATGCTGGTGGAGACCCTCACGGTGGCGGAGAACGTCATCCTGGGGCTGGATACGGTGGGGTGGGTGCCGCGAATGGAGGAGGTCCACCGCGAGATCGAGGCCCTGTCCGAACGGTACAGCCTGCGGGTGGACCCCGCCGCCTACATCTGGCAACTCTCCGTGGGGGAGCAGCAGCGGGTGGAGATCCTCAAACTCCTCTACCGAGGGGCCGACATCCTCATTCTAGACGAGCCCACAGCGGTGTTGACCCCTCAGGAGTCGGCCGAACTGTCCAAGACGCTCCGTCGGATGGCGGACGAGGGGAAGGCGGTCATCTTCATCACCCACAAGTTGGACGAGGTGATGGCCTTTGCGGACCGGGTGACGGTGTTACGGGCCGGCAAGGTGGTTGCTACGCTCCCCATCACCCAGACGAACAAGGCCGAACTGGCTCGGTTGATGGTGGGACGGGAGGTTCTCTTCCGCTTGGAGAAGCGAGTCTGTAGGCCGGGGGAGATCGCCCTGGAGGTCGAGGGCCTTCAGGCGTTGAACGATAAAGGATTGCCTGCCCTGCGTGGCATCTCGTTCCAAATTTGCGCGGGGGAGATCCTGGGGATCGCTGGCGTGGCGGGCAACGGACAGCGAGAACTGGCGGAGGTCATCACCGGCCTACGCCGCGCCACGTCTGGGTCCGTCCGGGTCTACGGGCAGGACATCACCAACCGTTCGCCGCGCGAGGTGATCGAGGCGGGTGTTGGCTACATCCCCGGAGATCGGGTGGGGGTGGGGTTGGTGCCCAACCTCTCCGTGGCGGA
>DROW01000069.1 GCA_011388675.1 Chloroflexota bacterium
GCTTCACGGACTGCCTGCTTCAGCGGGGCGTCGCCCGCGTCTACGCCATCGACGTGGGGTACGGACAACTGGCCTGGCGGCTGCGCAACGACCCTCGCGTCGTGGTGATGGAGCGGACCAACGCCCGCTATCTGGAGCGGCTGCCGGAACCGATCGACCTGGTCACCGCCGACGTCTCCTTCATCTCCCTCCGGCTGATCCTCCCCCGCGCGGTGAGTTGGCTGCGTCCGGAAGGACACGTGATCGCACTGATCAAGCCGCAGTTCGAAGCGGGCCGCCAAGAGGTGGGGAAAGGCGGCGTGGTGCGCGACCCGGCGGTCCACCGAGCGGTGCTGGAGCGGGTGCTGACCGCCGCTGCTGCCCTGGGGGTGGGGCTGCGCGGGCTGATGCCATCCCCCCTGCGCGGCCCCGCCGGCAACGTCGAGTTCCTGGCCTGGTGGCAACGCGGAGCCGCGGAGGTTCCCCGAGAAGACGCGATCGAGGCGTGTATGAGGGACCTGCTCGGGAAAGAGAGAAACGATGACTGACATGGATCTTAAGACGCTGGAGGACTTGCGAGCGGTCCCCCTCCTCACCGGGCTCTCCGAGGAGGCACTGGCCTGTCTGGCCAGAGCGTCCATCCGTCGCACCTACGCGGCGGGCGAGATCATCATCGTGGAGGGGGACCCCTGCCGCGTGACTTACTTCATCGTCAAAGGGAGGGTGCGGGTCTTCCGTACCTCTCCCAGCGGCAGAGAACAGGTGCTCAGCCAACTGGGCCCCGGCCAGGCCTTCAACACGGTCCCGCCTTTCCTGCCCCACGGACGGAACCACGCCACGGTCCAGGCGATCACCCCGGTCGTCCTCTACGCCGTCCCCGCTGGAGAACTCCGACGACTGGTGTTGAAGTGCCCCGAACTGGCGCTCGCCCTCTTGCACGACTTCGCCCAACGGCTAGACCACCTCACCGATCTGGCGGAGAGCCTCTCCCTGCAGACGGTCCGCGGACGACTGGCCCGTTTCCTGTTGGAACACGCCGAGGCCGGACAGGTCACCCGGCGGTGGACCCAGGAGGAGATCGCCGCCCACCTCGGTACGGTACGGGACGTGGTCGGTCGTGCTCTCCGGGCCTTCGCGGATGCCGGGCTGATCCGTCTCGACCGCCAACGGATCGTGCTGCTCGACCGAGAGGGCCTGGAGAAAGAGGCAAGACGCTGAGAAATGCGACTTTTGTCGTAGACGCACGGCCGTCCTAGGTGTATGATGAGCCCTAGGACGGTCTTTCTATGGGCGAGTGGAGAGTGCCTGAGATCAACCTGGAGATATGCACCCGCTGCGGGGCCTGCGTCGAGGAGTGCCCCGCAGGAGCGGTGGAGATGGGGCCGGACGGGCCGTTCATCGCCCGCCCGGGCGATTGCACCTACTGTGCCCAGTGCGAGACCATCTGCCCCCAGGGAGCCATCACGGTCGCCTACGAGATCGTCTGGGGCGTATAACAACGATCCATCGACCCACACCTCACCGAGATAGTTTGGGTAGGCTTTGGTGCCCGTCCGCTACCAGGGACAGAGTGGGTGTGCGCCCGATGTCTTCCAGCACGTATCCACGGACGAAAGAGGACGATGGTGGAGGTACATTTCTACGGAAAACTTCGACGGTACGCTCCGGACCCCCGCCTGGACCGCGAGAGCGTGGTCCGGCTGGAGGTTGCGCCGGGAGAGACGGTGGAATCGGTGCTGAAACGGCTGGGTATCCAGCCGGAGGAGGTGGCTCATCTCTTTCTCAACGGTGCTCTGTTGACCACCTGCAATTCAATGGCCCCGTGGCTCCACTACCAGCGGGCGCGGGAGGATGCACCGCCGTGTGAGCCGGCCTGGGATACGCCGGTGCGCGACGGCGACCGATTGGGGATCTTCGGGCACGATATGGCGATGCTGGTGGTGTAACAGCGAGGGACAAGGGGCAAGAAGCGGGAAGCAAGTGTACGACGAGTTCGGCACCGATTACGACCGGTTCGTGGACTGGCGTGGTCGCCTGGCGGCGGAACTGCCGTTCATCGAGCGGGCATTGCAGGGAGCCACGGCACGTCGCGTGCTGGACGCTGCCTGTGGAACGGGGATGCACGCCATCGCCCTGGCGCGACGAGGCTACACGGTGGTCGGAGCGGACGCCAGTGAGGGGATGATCGAGCGAGCACGGATCAACGCGCGGTCGGCGGGGGTGGCAGTACGGTTCGAGGTGGCAGGGTTCGGAGAACTCGCGGAACGGCTCGTCACTCCAAAGGCGCGGGGCAACGAAGGGGCGGAGGCCTTCGACGCCATCCTGTGCCTGGGGAACTCCCTTCCTCACGTGCTGACGGAGGAGGCGCTGCACGACACCCTGGTCGACTTCGCCGCCTGCCTCCGACCGAAGGGCCTCCTCCTCATCCAGAACCTGAACTACGAGCGTATCCTGGCCCGACGCGAGCGATGGATGGACCCGCAGGCTCGCCGCGAAGGGAACGAGGAATGGATTTTCCTGCGTTTTTACGACTTCGATCCCGACGGCCTGCTGACCTTCAACGTGGTCCGCCTCCACCGCGTCAGCGACGGCCCGTGGGAGCAAAAGACGATGTCCACGCGGCTCTGGGCCCAGCGGCAGGCAGAACTGACCGCCGCGCTCGAAGCCGCCGGTTTCTCCACCGTCGCCTGCTGGGGGGATATGCGAGGCGCGCCGTTCGATCGCCAGAAAAGTCCCAACCTGGTGATCGAGGCTTTCAAACGAACAATTGCTCCGGAGGCGTCGAGGGTGGGCGATTGAGAGCGAGATCCCCAGCCCTCGACTCTCTGCAGGAGGCCGAGTTGCGAGACGATGGCGAATCACGTCGAACCGGCTGCGGGCACCCCTTCCCGATCCCGAGCGCCATCTCTTTCGACCCGTCCGGATACGCCGGAGCACCGCACCGATGAGCGCTAGAGACACAGGAGGTGTCGAGGACGCCGAGAGGTGGTAAGGGGCCGGACGCCCTTGAATTTCCCGACCGTTCAAGCAAGCAATAAGGAGGAAGCGCGATGTTCATCACAGAAGCGGTCTGGTGGGGGTACACTGCCTTCGTCATCGCCGTATCCCTTTTCATGATCTTCTTCGCCGCCAAAGTGCGGGAGAAAGGAGAGTGAGCGATGGAACGGGAAGAGCGAATCTGGCTGGGCATCCTGATTGTCATCTTCTTCCTGGTCAACGCCATCACCCTCTCCCCACTGGTGCCCTGGCAGCGGTGGGTCCTGTGGGAGCACCCCACGCCCCAAAAGCAATTTTACATTGAGTTCGAGAACTACGAGATCAACCTGCCGCCCGAGGGCATCCAGGTGAAGGTGGGGGAGTTCGTAGAGTTCATCGCCACAAGCGAGGACGTGACCTACGGCCTCGGTGTCTTCCGCAAAGACGGCAGAATGCTTTTCCAGATGCAGGTGGTCCCAGGGTACGAGAACCGGTTCGTGTGGCAGTTCGACGAGCCCGGAACCTACGACATCCGCTCCACCGAGTATTCCGGACCCCGGCATCCGGAGATGTTCGTCGCCGATGCCATCCAGGTGCTGCCGTGAGGAGGTGATCCGATGAAAGAGATCGGTTGGATCGAGAAGTGGACCCTGCGCTTCGCCGTCGTCGCCCTCATCTTCCTGGCGATGACCGGCTTCGAGGGCATCCTGATGCGCACCCAGTTGGCCGCGCCCACCGCGCTGGAAGGGTTCGAGAGCACCCTCAACGCCGTCCGCATCGTCGACCACGAGCCGACGCAGGCCGAACTGTTCTACGCGATGATGACCGCTCACCCCATCGTCGGCATCTACGGTTTCGCGTATATGGCCGTGATGGGGGCCTTCTATTTCCTCGTTCCCTACCTGTTGAAGAAGGAGATCCGACACAAGAAACTGGTCCCGATCACCTTTTGGTTGCAGACGGGCGGTGTTCTCCTCTGTTGGCTCTCCGGCTTCTTCGGCCTTTTCAACTCGTTGTACACGCTTTACTGGCCCCTTCCGGTCTCCTTTGACCGAGTGCCGCTGGTGGGGACGATCCCCTTCACCATCGGCGCCGCAGTGATTATGGTCAACATCCTGCTCTTCTCCTACAACACCTTCAGCACCGTGCTGAGCAAGAGCAATCCCCAATCGTATAGCATTTGGCAGTTCCTGCGGGCCGCCTTCGGCATCTCCCGTCTGATGAAGTGGCTAGGCAAGGAAGACAAAAACGCGCCGAACCTGGACTACAATGGCCTGCCGGTCTTCATCGTCGCTGTGGCGCGGGGATCGATCGACACGGTCATCAACGCCGTCGTCCTGCTCACCGCCGGGGCGTTGATCCTGGTCTACGGGATCGCCACTCTCCTCGGCCATCCCCTCAACCCGCTGGCCGTGGACGCCCTGGTCTACAAGAACTGGTTTTGGTGGGGACTGGACATGGTGGCCGACGGGAACGTCCTCATCTACACCGCCGGCGTCTGGTACCTCCTGATCCCCCTCCTGACGGGCCGGCGGTTGGTCGGCGAGTCGGTCGTGCGGACGGTCATCATGGTGGATCTCCTGGTCTCGATGGGCGTCTGGAGCCACCACTTGCTCAGCGACCAGGTACAGCCGTTCTGGATGCGACTGCTCTCGGGCCAGATGATCACCTGGGGCGAGTTCTTCACGATGGGGCTCACCATCTTCGCCTCGCTGATGACCATCTGGAAGGCCCGACCGGTGAAGTTCACCCCGCCGATGATCTTCGTCCTCGGCTCGATCTTCGGCTTCCTCATCGGCGGCGGCGCGGGCCTCACCCAGGCCAACGTCGGCCTCAACGTGATCCTGCACAACACCCAGTGGGTGATCATGACCCACGCCCACACGATGCTCCTGACCGGCCTGAGTATGGTGCTCTTCGCGGTCATCTACACACTGGTGCCAATACTGACCGGGAAGGAGATCCGTAGCCGGGCTCTCACCCTCGCCCACTTCTGGTTCTGGATGGTCGGCTCGGTGCTGATGACCTACGTGATGGGTATGGCCGGCTCGCAGGGGATGCTACGGCGGATGCTCTACCCGCAGCCCAACCCCTACCAGCCCTTCCTGAATGTGGCGTGGGTGGGAGGCATCCTGATGGCCATCGGCTTCCTCGCCTTCTTGGTCAACATCGTCGCCACGCTGGGCTGGGAGGCGGTCCTGGGCCTGGTGGTGGAGCGGAAGCGGCCCGCCGAGGCCGCGGCCTGACGGGAGAAGGGTCGTCCGGCCCCCGCCCCAATCTCAAAAGAACCACGGAGGCACGGAGGGCACAGGGAAACACCGAGAGAACCTGAAAAAACTCCGTGTCCTCTGTGTCTCTGTGGTGAGAAACGTGAGGAAGATCGAATCTGATGGCACGAATTCGCTCTCTTTCCAAGATCGAACGGCTGCTACTGACCGTCACTACCTGGGAGGCGGTGCTGGTAGCCCTGCTCAGCCCGCTCTCCGCCACCGGCCCGCTGGCCAGCCTGGGGATCGCCGACTGGCTGGGGCTAGACGAGGCAGGACGCGTAGGTCGGATCATCATGCTCTATCACTCCCTGGCGGTTCCCTTCGTTGCCGCGTTGGTGTATTTTCTCCTGGACCTGTTTCCCCTGCCGGAACGGCACGCCGACTTGATCCGCCCCACCGTCACGGCAGGGTATATGCTTACCAGCGTCGGCGGGATCGGCTTTGCCTACCTGGGCGGCGGCTGGATCGCGCACGGGATCTTTCTGGTGGGGCTGAGCCTGGTCTTCTACGCCGGGGTGGTACTGATGGTCGGCCTCTTTCCCTGGTGGGGTAGGACGGGCCGTCAGCCTCTCCCACAACTGGAGCGATGGGCGCTGTGGCTGACCGTCCTCTACACCCTGATCACGGCAGCCATCGGCGGGGCGACGGCATCCTTCTTCGGCAACGGCTTCACCGCCTTCCTGGCCGAGGACGTGGTGCGCCTGGAGCAGACGTTGGGCCAGAAGGCGATCGTCGCCCACTTGCACGCGATGCTGATGCTCATCGACATCGTGATCCTCATCATCGTCGGCCGGACGTTCCGGCTGGACGGGAAGCCGTACCGGGTGGCGATGGGGCTCACCATTGCCGGCGGAGCGATCGCGACCTTCGCCACCTGGAGCGTGATGGCCGTCGAATTTGCCCACAAAATCATCAACGTGGGGGTCCTCCTGCTCCTCATCGGCGGGGGGATCGTCGCCGTGCAAGGGCTGTCCCGCCTGGTCCGGCAGCGACGGGCAGAAGGAACCGGCAGACTGGGAGCGCTGCTGGGCGACCCCGTCCGTTTTGGAATGCTTTTCGAACTCCTGTTCGTCAACGTCGTCGTCACCGCCCCCGGCCTCTCCGTGGCCTTCAACCTGGAGACGTACCGCCAGCCGGAGTACCTGGAGGTAGAGCGGGCCATTGCCGTGGGCCACTGGCACGTCCTGGCGACCCTCTCGGCGGTCATCGTCCTCTTCCTGGTAGTGGACCGGCTCCGGGTGCAGGGATGGCTGCGACAGATGCTCGGCTGGGGCGTGCTGGTCGGATCGAGCCTCGCCTTCCTCTTCGTCCAGTTCTATATGCTCCGCCAGCCGGGAGAGGATTCCACCTGGGCCCTTCCTTTCATCGACACGGGGATCGGCCTCTTCCTGGTGGCGCTGGCGATCTTCCTGGCGGTCTATCTGGCGGAGAGGATGAATCTGTGGAGGGATACGACAGGATGAGCGTGATCGAAGCCTGGGTTGCCGACCTGCGAAAGAGGCTGGGGGAGGATTCCCCCACCGCGACACAGGTGAACATCGGGGTCTTCTACACCGCAGCGATGCTGGACACCGGCCACGTCGGCGTGGCGTTCACCCCGCGGGGCCTCACAGACACCGTCTGTTGCCCCCGTTCGGCCGCCGCTGCCCCCCCGTCGGGCCGGCTGGCAGGGCAGAGCGCGTGGACGCTGACCGAGTACGCCTTCGCCCCTCAGCCCCTCCGCCGGTCGGTGGGGGTGGCGGTGTTGAACGCGCTCTCCGCCCTGGCGATGGACCGGTTCGGCACGCCCGGAGGACGGCTCCTCCCCGGCGTGGACGCCCTGGACGCGGCGGAGGTTCGACCCGAGGACCGGGTGGCGATGGTGGGCGCGTTTATTCCGTTTATCAAGACGCTGAAAGGAAAGGTGGCCGACCTGTGGGTGGTGGACCAGCACCGGGAGGCGCTGAAGCCGGACGAGTTGCCCTTCTGGAAGCCCCCCACGGAGGCGAAGGCGGTGCTTTCTCAGGCCGACGTGGTCATCATCACCGGCTCCGCCCTGGTGGAGGGAGGGATCGACGACCTGCTGGAGGCAGCGTCGGGAGCCCGACGGGTCGTCCTGGCCGGCCCCACCGCCAGCCCGTGGCCCCCACCCTTCTTCGAGCACGGCGTGGACGTGTTGGGCGGCATCCGCGTGCTCGACGGCCCCCGGATGATGCGGGTCGTCGCCGAGGGAGGGTCGGGGTACTTCTTCGGAGGAGAGGTGGCGGAGAAGGTGTGTGTGGTGAGGGAGGAAGCAAGGAAGTAGTAGGGAAGCAGGGAAGCAGGGAAGCAGGGAAGCAGGGAAGCGGGGAAGCGGGGAAGTGAGGAAGTGAGGAAGTGAGGAAGCGAGGAAGATGAGTGAGTACATCAACAACACGGAGAAAAGGAAAGAACTGCTGAAGAAAGTGATTCGGCAGTTGCACGAAGGGAAGACGGTCGACGAGGTGAAGGCGGAGTTCGCCGCGCTGTTGGAGGAAGTGGGACCGGTAGAAATCGCCCAGATCGAGCAGGCCCTCATCGAGGAGGGCTTCCCGGAGATGGAGATCAAGCGGCTTTGCGACGTACACGTGGCGGTCTTCCGCGAATCGCTCGACCAGCAGGTGCCGCCGGAGAAGCAACCCGGCCACCCCATTCACACCTTCCGGGCGGAAAACGAAGCCGCCGCGAAGGTGCTGGACGAACTGGAAGAAGCGATCGAAGCGCTGAAGGAATCGCCGACCGATCCGGATCGGCTGAGGGCGGCCCGCGAACGACTCCAGAGGATGCAGGAGTTCGACAAACACTACCGGCGAAAGGAAGACCTGCTGTTCCCTTACCTGGAGCGCAAAGGGTTCACCGGTCCCTCCACCGTGATGTGGGCCATCCACGACGACATCCGGGGCGGGTGGAAGGCTCTGGACGTCCTGCTGGAAGGGGGTCCGGGCGACGACCCGGAGGACTTCCGGATGCGGATCGGCGGCGTCTTCGAGCCGCTGGCTACCGCCATCCGCGAGATGTTCTACAAGGAGGAAAACATCCTGTTCCCCACCGCCGTGGAGATGCTGAGGGAGGAGGACTGGTTGGCCATTCGGGCCCAGGAGCCGGAGATCGGGTACGCTTACGTCGAGCCAGGGGACCAGTGGCCCCCGGGAGGAGTGCCCGCCGCACCGGAGCCGACTGCCCACCCGATGCCGGAGGAGATCGCTCCTCCTCCCGCACCAGAGGCACGTGCCCTGGCCAGCGTCTTGCTCCATCTGGACATCGGCACGCTGACCCCCGAAGAAGTCAACCGCCTCCTGAACGCGCTGCCGATCGAGATCACCTACGTGGACAAGGACGACACCGTTCGCTACTTCAACCGGCCCCAGGAGCGCACCTTCCTGCGGGCTCCGGCGATCATCGGCCGCAAGGTTCAGAAGTGCCACCCGCCCGCCAGCCTGCACCGGGTCCAGCGCATCCTGGACGACTTCCGGGCAGGGAAGCGAGACGTGGCCGAGTTCTGGATCCAGATGAAGGGCCGCTTCATCCACATCCGCTACTTCGCCCTGCGGGACGAACAGGGGGAGTACCAGGGAACGTTGGAGGTGGTGCAGAATGTAACGGAGATCCGCGCCCTGGAGGGGGAGCGGCGGCTGCTGGACGAAGAGGAATAGAAAGGGAGAGCGATGCGCATCCTGGCGATCATTACCGGCGAATACGGCCAGCGGCACGTGGACAACCTGCGGGCCCACGGGCCGGACCACTGGCAGATCGAAGTGTGGAAAGCTCCATCGGTCTACCCACTGGTCATCGATTATCCGGAAGACTTCCTGCCGGACGATCTCCCTCCGGCCGACCTGGTGCTGGCCTTCGGCGAGCACAAGGGAGTGGCGGAGTTGGTGCCGGAGGTGGTCAAGGCGACCGGCGCACGGGCGGTCATCGCGCCGGTGGACCGAGAGGAGTGGCTGCCCAGAGGACTGGCCCGGCAGTTGCGAGGCTGGCTGGCCGAGATGGGCGTGGTCTGCGTCACGCCGAAGCCGCTTTGCTCTCTGACCGAGACCGCCTACAACGTCCGCCGTCACCGGATCGAGTACGACGATCCCCTCATCGCCGAGTTCGCCCGTTACTTCGGCAAGCCGGAGTTCCGCATCACCGTCGATCCCGACACGCGGACCATCACCGAGGTGGAGGTGGTGCGGGATGCTGTCTGCGGCTGTGCCCGATACGTGGCCGAAGGACTGGTTGGGGTATCGGCCGACGACGCGGAGTTCAAAGCGGGAATGCTACACCACCACTACCCCTGCCTGGCGGGTATGGGGAAAGACATCGACTTCAACGACACCATTATGCACGTCTCCGGGAACATCCTAAAGGAAATGGTAGCGGAACAGGTCAAGCCGTACAGGCAGGAGGTCTACATCGTCCCCGGCAAACTGAGCGAGTGAGCCCCCAACATCCCTACGAACCCGGAGGGCGCAGAGGGTCCCCGTTCCCCGCCATCCTCTGCGCCTTCCACGTCTCCCCCGCCATCACTGCGCGATCCGCCGCAGAAGCCGCAGCAAGACCTCGTACTCCTCCGGCGTCAACAGGTCCCGCGCCACATCGTCTCCGGCGAGGATCGCCTGCCCGAGCCCCGAGTCCCGAAACGCCTTCAGGTCCTCTTCGAACGGGGTCCCCACGTGGTGCTCGCGGACGATACGGCCGTCCTTCATCACCAGCACCCGCTCCGTCTGGCGAGCGACGGCCGGGTCGTGGGTGACGAGAATGAAGGTGGTACCCAGTTCCCGGTTCAGCCGGCGCATCAATTGAATGATCTCCGCGCCGCTACGGGAGTCTAGGTCGCCGGTGGGCTCGTCGGCCAGCACGAGCGAGGGGCGGTTGGCCAGCGCGCGGGCGATGGCCACCCGCTGGCGTTCCCCACCGGAGAGTTGCGCCGGCAGATGGTCCATCCGATCGGCCAGCCCCACCAGCGCCAGAAGTTCCTCCGCCCGGCGGCGTCGCTCCGCGCGCCCCACCGGCTGCCCCACCATCGGCACCTCGACGTTCTCCCGGGCGGTCAACGTGGGGATGAGGTTGTGTAACTGGAAGACGAAGCCGACCGTCCGGGCGCGGAACCCGTCCAGGTCCCGCACCTCCCCCAGATCCTGCCCGTTCACCAGCACCTGCCCGCTGGTGGGCCGGTCCAGCGCGCCGATCATATTGAGCAGGGTGGACTTGCCGGAGCCCGAGGGTCCCATCACGGAGATGAACTCGCCGCGGACCACCCGCATATTCACCCCGTTCAGCGCCCGCACCTGAGCGCCGTCGCCGTAGATCTTCACCAGGTTACGCGTCTCGACGATCACGTCGTTCTCGCCCATACTCCCCCCCAGGGTGCAGGAGGCAAGATGCAGGTGCCTCTTGCGTCTTGCCCCTTGCTTCTCCTACTCGTATCGCAGCGCCTCCACCGGTTGCAGGCGGGACGCCCGCCACGCGGGATAGATGCCGCCAAGGCCCCCGAGCACGAAGGCGGTGAGCAACGTCTGGACCAGCAGGTCGAGCGAGAAGCGCATTTTGACGAAGCCCGCGACCGTGGGGTTCTGGTTCATCAGGAAGATGAGCACCAGAGCGGCAACGACGCCGCCCACACCGCCGAGCAGGCTCAGGACCAGCGATTCGCGCAGGATCATCCCCAGGATGCGGCTCCTGCGCCACCCCAACGCCCGCAGGACGCCGATCTCCCGCGTCCGCTCGTAGACGCTCATCCCCATCGTGTTCATCATCCCCGCCCCCCCGATCACCAGGGCCAGGAGGGCGATGGCCCAGGTGCTCGCCTTGGTCAGTTGCAAATCGGTCACGTTCTCCGCGAACTTCGTGCTCTCGGAGACCATCACCTCGGGGAAACGGCTCTCGATCGACGCCTTGACCGCCTGAGCCGCCTCCGGATCCTCCAGACGGACGCTGAAGAAACTGACCTTGTGGGGCTGTCCGAACAGGTTCTGGGCATCCCGCAGGCTGATGACGCCGCCCCCGTCCTGGAGGGGCACGCCGGTCTCGTAGATACCGACGATGCGGAAGGGCCGGTCGAAGATGCGGATCGTCTCGCCGACCCGTTTGTTCAGATTCTCGGCCGCCACCCGCCCGAGGATGATCTGCCCGTTGGCGGTAAGGGGCTCACCTTCGACGACGGTGAAGTCCTGGATGCCGTAGCCGCGCGGTGGATAACCGAAGACGACGAAGAACGGCAGGTCGCCGACGGTGGCGTAGCCGGTGAGGAACCCTTCGGCGTCCTTCACGCCGGGGAGAGCCGCGATGCGGCGGACGATCCGCTCGTCAATGGTGCTGAGATCGATCGAGGCGTCGGCCTGCATTCCGACGAGGTGAACGTTCGCCCCGCCGACGAAGCGCTCGATCTCGGCGATCATCCCGTCGGCCAGCGCACCCATCCCCACCATCGTGGTGATGGCGATGCCGATGCCCAGCATCGTCAGGGCGGACCGGGTGGGCTGGCGCAGGAGGTTGCGGAGCACAGCCGCCCCGACGCGGACGCGGGGGGCCCGCCCGCCCGCGCTCCCTTCGTACCGCATCGCCTCCGCTGGCGGCAGCCGCGAGGCCCACCACGCCGGATATATGCCGCTGATGAGCCCCACCGCCAGGGCCACGCCCAACCCCTGCACGATGAGGGCAGGGGGAAGCGTGTCGGGGAGGAAGCCACTCACCGCAGGGCTGCGGGAGACCGCCTTGAAGGCAGCGATGCCGAGGCCCACGCCGAGCACGCCGCCCAGTCCGTTCAGCAGGGTCGATTCCCCCAGCACCAACCCCAACACCCGCATCCGGTTCCAGCCGACCGCCCTCAACGTGCCGAACTCCCGCGTCCGCTCGAAGACGGACATCAGCATCGTGTTCATCACCCCCACGCCGCCGATAAGGACCGCCAGGAAGGAGACGGCCCAGGAGAAGGCGCGTGTGTAAGCCAGCGTCTCCTGATTTTCGGCGAAGTCTGAGGAGCGGGTGACCGTCAAGTCGGGGAAGAGCCGTTCGATGCGCTCCCGCACGCGGTCGAGTTCGCCTAGATCCCGCAGTTTGATGAGGAAGGCGTTGACCTGGTGGGGATGGCCGGAGAGCCGCTGGGCGTCCTCCACCGTGACCACCGCCGCCCCGTCCTCGAACGGGGTGCCGGTCTCGTAGATGCCGACGATGCGGAAGGTGGTCTCGTACAAACGGATGGTATCCCCGACCTGCTTGTCCAGATCGTCGGCGGCGGCCCTGCCCAGGAGCAGCGGCCGTCCACCGTGCGGCGCGCTGCGGGTCGAGAGGCCCTCCCCCTCGACGATGCGGAAGCGACGGACGGCGAAGCCGTCGGGGTCGTAGCCGAAGACGATGAAGTAGGGGACGTCCTCGGTGGCGGCGAGCGTGTACACCATCCGATCGACCTCTTTGACCCCCGGCAGGCCGGCGAGCCTCTCCCCAACCTCTTCTTCGACCGCGCTGAAGACGATGTCCACCGCGTCGGCATCGGCCACCAGCAGGTCGGCGCCGCTCCCCGTCCCCAGCGCTTCGTAGCCAATGGTCAACCCCTCGGCCAACGCGCCCAGGGATACGATGGCGGCGACGGCGATGGCGACACCGAGGAGGGTGAGCAACGTCCGGGTTTTACGCCGACTCAACCCTTTCAGGATCACGTCTCCCCCCAATCACCCAATCCCCCAGTCACCCAGTCACCCAATCACCCAGTCACCCAATCACCCAGTCACCCAATCCCCCAGTCACCCAATCCCCCAGTCACCCAATCCCCCAATCTCCCCTCCGCTCCTTACTCCCCACCGATGTCCACGAACGCCGTCATTCCCCACCGGACGGCCGGGTTCAGTTCCTCCAATTCGATGATCGCCCGGTATTGT
Organism: Chloroflexota bacterium; assembly: GCA_011388675.1. Classification (GTDB taxonomy): domain Bacteria; phylum Chloroflexota; class Anaerolineae; order B4-G1; family DUEL01; genus DUEL01. The sequence goes on from DROW01000069.1 coordinate 13,082, forward strand.
ACTCCAGCGGTACCCGGATCGGGCATCGGGTAGATACGGACGACCTGGCCGGTGAAGGTCTGCCCCGGCAAGGCGTCGAAGGTGACGACGGCCCGTTGGCCCACGGCGACCCGCGCCACGTCCACCTCGTCCAGGTCGGTGGTCTCCACCCGCAGGGTGGTCAGGTCGCCCAGGGTGACCAGCGGCTGACCAGGGCTCACCAGTTCGCCGGTGTGGACGTACACCAGGCCGACGGTCCCGGCGAAGGGGGCGCGGACCTCACACCGCTCCAGGGCGACCCGGGCTGCCTCCAGCGCGGCCTCAGCCTGGGCCACTTCCGCCTCGGCAGCGGCGATCTCCTCCGGACGAGCGCCTGCCTCCAGCAAGGCCAGCTGAGCCTGGGCCTGCTGGAGTTGGGCGCGGGCGGCGGCCACATCGGCGGCCGGCGGGTTCAGCAGAGCGTCCAGCCGGGCCTTAGCGACGTTGTATGCGCCGGTCGCCTCCTCCAGTTGCAGGGCTTCCGGCCGAGCGCCCACACCGGGGTCCCACTTCACCCGGTCGTATGCCGCCTGGGCGATGCGCAGGGCGGCCTCCGCCTGGGCCAGTTCGGCCCGCGCAGCGGCGATCTGGACGGGGTCGGGGTTCAGCAGACTCTGGAGCCCAGCCTGAGCGAGGGCCACCTCCGCCTCGGCCGCCTCGATCTCCTCCGGGCGGGCGCCAGCCTTCAGTCCGTCCAGCCGGGCCTGGGCGGCAGCCAGCGCGGCCTCGGCCTGCTGGACCGCCAGTCGGGCGTCGGTGGAATCGAGCCGAAGCAACACATCCCCCTCGCCGACCTCGTCCCCCGGCGCCACCAGCACCTCTACCACCGTGCCCCCCGCCTGCGCGCTCACCGTCGCCCACACCGCGGGGACCACCTCCCCCGTGACGGACACGACGGAGGCGTACTCCGCCTCCACCTCCGGCGTTGGTGTCTCCTCCGCGCCGCGGGCGCATCCTGAGAGGAGCAAGCCGAGCACCAACAGCCCAACGATCCCCTTTTTCACCATCTTCACACCTCCGGGTGCTGCATCTCAGGCCTGCGGATCACTCAGCCGGTAGCCGCTCGCCTCCCACGCTCTTCGCATCACCGGGTTGCGGCGCAGGTACTCGTCCCGCATCCACCGGGGCACTCGGTTGAGCGGGCAGGAGAAGTTCACGCAACGCTGGCAAAAGTCGCGCTGGATGATCACGGCGAACTGGAAGAAGGCCAGGACCGTCCCTACGGTCACCCCGATCAGCCCCAGCAGGCCATACAACCCGAACCGGGGGAGTTCCCGCGCGACGGCCCATATCCCGTACCCCTCCGCCGCCAGGGGGAGCACCACCAGGGAGGTGAAAAAGATCACGAGCGTCGCCTTCTCCAGCCCGCTCATCGGCCCGGGACGGTAACGCCAGATCTTCGGTGAGCCGGTGAGCGCCCAGCAGTGCAGGATTTTGCTATCCTCGGTCCAGTAGGGACAGTGGGAACAGAGCACCCGGGTCTCGACCCCCAGCCCCCAGAGGACGACGCAGAGCACGACGAAGCCGATCAGCGGCCACCACGTCCCTACCATCGAGCCGACCAGGACAAGGCCCAGGCAGGCCATCACCAACGAGGGGATCTGGTTCCAGATGAAGAACCAGAAGTCGGCGGGGTCGAACCGGCAGCCCAGCCTCCAACGGAGACGACAGTCCTCACATACCACCTCGTCCTTCCACGTGCACGTGATCGCTGAGGTCGAGTTCGCCATCCTACCCCTCCTTGTCGCTTCGATCCGCCAGAAGTCCACGGAGGATCGTTTCCACGAACGTCTCGCTGATCCGTTCCAGGTCCAACTCCGGCAGAACGGAGACGTAAGCGGCCAAGCCGTCGTAGGCGGCCATCAAGGCCCAGGCCAAGTGCCGGGCGTCCACGGGGCGGAATTCCCCCCGCCGGACGCCTTCTTCGACGACTTCAACGATGCGTTCGGCATACTGAACCAGCATCTCGACCCAGAGTTGGTCCACCTCTGTACGCCGGGGGGTCTGGACCCAGAACTCCACGAAGAGGCTGAAGAACCAGGGGGCACGACGGGAGGCCGCTGCCATTGCGGAAGCCAGGGTGCGAAGTTTGTCTGCGGCCGTCTCGCAGGCGGCCATCGCTGCGAAGGCCTCTTCCCCGATCTCCTCCAGCGCCGAGGACAGGGCCGTCATCAGGAGATCGTCCTTGCTCTCGAAGTACCAGTAGAGGGTCCCCTTGCTCACACCCGCCTCGGCAGCGATCTCGTCCATCGTGGTGTTGGCGTAGCCGCTGCGGGCGAAGCAGCGCAGAGCGGCTTCGATGATCTGAGCGCGCCGCTCCTCCGTTCCTCCCGACCGACGCATCGTTCCCCCCTCGACGGCTCTTGACTGACCGGTCAGTCAAGATAAAGCATACACCCGTTCGCCGCTTAAGTCAAGTGCCCATTTTTGCGAGAATGGCTGTTGAGCCCCCCGCACAAAAAATGCGCTGGCCCTACCCCGAAGATGCCCCCTCCCGACGACATCGGGCCCCTCCCCCGGAGCGAACCGGCTGGAGGGGCCCGACTTTCACCGCCCAGGGCTGAGAACGCCTACGGCCCTCCCAGCAGGGGGAACACCATTGCCATCAGGATGCCCGCGGCGATGACCGAAGCCACCTGTCCGCCTGTGTTGGCTCCCAGCGCGTGCATCAGGATGAAGTTCTGGTTATCCTCCTCCAGCGCCACCTGCTGGGCCAGCCGACCGCTCATCGGGAAGGCGCTGATGGCGGCACCGCCCACCAGCGGGTTGATCTTCCGGCCGGAGATCAGGTAGACGAACTTGCCGAACAGCAGCCCGCCGATCGTATCCAGCGCGAAGGCCACCAACCCCAGCCCCAGCACCTTCAGCGTGCCCAGGTTCAGGAAACTCGCTCCCTGCATCATCGAGCCGATGGTCAACCCCAGAAACAGCGTGGAGGTGTTGGTGATCGCCTCCTGCGCCGTCCGGCTCAGCCCCTCCACCACACCCGATTCCTTCATCAGGTTCCCCAGCATCAGGGTGGCGATGAGCGGGGCTGCCTGAGGCAGGAAGGCCGCCGCGAGCAGCGTCACCACGATGGGGAAGAGGATCACCGCCATTTTGGAGACCGGTCGGGGGGTGTACTCCATCCGCACCGACCGCTCCCGCTTGGTGGTGAAGAGCCGCATCAACGGCGGCTGGATGATGGGGACCAGGCTCATATAGGAGTAGGCGGTAACCGCGACCGCCGCCGCCAGGCCCGGCGTGTCGAACAGGTGTTGCAATTTGGAGCCGACGTAGATCACCGTCGGCCCGTCGATGGTTCCGATCGCACCGATGGCCGTCGCCTCTGCCAGGTTGAAGCCCAGCGCCGAGGCCAGGATCATCGTGCCGAAGATGCCCAGGTCGCCCATCGCGCCCATCAGAATGAAGATGGGCTGGCTGAGCAGGGGCCGCATATCCATCATCGCCCCCACGCCCAGGAAGATGAGCAGGGGGAACAACTCGGTGTCGATCCCGGCCCGCTTCAGCAACCCGAAGAGGCCATCGGGCCCCATCACGTAGGCGGAGACGGGGAGATTGCCCAGCAGGCAGCCGAACCCGATGGGCAGAAGCAGCGTCGGCTCGTACTCCTTGGCGATCGCCAGGTACATCAGGAAACCGCCGACGAACAGCATCACGACCTGCTGCCAGGTCATCTGCATCAGGCCTTCAATCAGCCAGGTCAGATCGATCCCACCCACGGTTCCCTCCTTAATCGGCGTACTCTAACAGAGGTTCACCGTAGGCCACCTGGCGGCCCTCGGTGACGAAGATGGTGCCAATGGTACCGGCGCGCTGGGCGCGGATGACGTTGTCCATCTTCATCGCCTCGATGACCACCAGTTCGTCGTTGAACTGGACCTGCTGACCAGGCCGGACGAGGATGGACTTGATGATGCCGGGCAGGGGGGCGGTGACGGTTTTCTCCGAGGTCGCCGCGGGGGCGGGAGTGGGAGCGGCAGCCGCCGGCGCCGGAGCGGGTGCGCCCTCGGCAGCCACCGGTGCTACGCTCTCCACGACCGGTTCCACACCCACGGTGAAGACCTCACCGTCCACCTCCACCCGCACCTCGTCCTGACGTGGGTCGTCCAGCACCTTGACCTGAAATGTCCGACCGTCCAAAGTAATCCGATACGCTTTCATCGGGCACTCCTCAAAGGAATTTTCGTCGTCAGTTGCCGCTGGAGGTGCAGGGTCCACCAGGGACTGGCCTCCTCCGGCGGCGCGCTGGGGGCGAAGGTCTCCCGCTCCGCGCGGGCCAGGGCCACGGCGATCACCACTACCTTCTGTTTCGCCTCGTCGATCTTCTCCACCGTCTCTTCATCGGCGGAGGCACCTGAAAACACATCCGCGGGCCGGTCCTTGATCACGGCCGTCATCAGATACATCAGGCCGTAGAGGATCCCCAGCGCGATGAACAACAGCACCATACCGACCCCGCTGACGATCAGCGACACGATCACTGGGTTATCCATCCGAACCTCCTCACCTTTCCCCCGGCCTAGAGCGGGATGTTGCCGTGCTTCTTCGGCAACGTCGTCGCCTGCTTATCCCGCAGGAAGTCGAGGGCGGCCACCAGTTTCGCCCGCGTCTCGCTGGGCAGGATCACGTCGTCCACGTGACCGCTGGCCGCCGCCGAGAAGGGGCTGCCGAACTGTTTGCGGAACTCGGCGATGAATTGCTCCCGCAACCCGTCCGGATCCTCCGCCTCGGCCAGCTGCTTGCGGTAGAGGATGTTGACCGCGCCCTCGGCCCCCATCACGGCGATCTCCGCCGTGGGCCAGGCGTAGACCAGGTCGGTGCGGATGTACTTGCTGCTCATCACGATGTAGGCCCCGCCGTAGGCCTTCCGGGTGACGACGGCGATTTTGGGCACCGTCGCCTCGGAGTAGGCGTAGACGATCTTGGCTCCGTGGCGGATGATGCCGCCGTGCTCCTGCACCGTGCCGGGCATAAAGCCAGGGCAATCCACGAACGTGACCAGCGGGATGTTGAAGGCGTCGCAGAATCGGATGAAGCGGGCGATCTTGTCCGAGGCGTTGATGTCCAGCACGCCAGCCAGATAGGCGGGCTGATTGGCGATCACACCCACCACCTCGCCGTTCAGCCGGGCGAACCCGACCACGGCGTTGGGGGCGAAGCGGGCGTGGACCTCGAAGAAACTGCCCAGATCGAAGATGCGGTTGATCGCATCCCGGATGTCGTAAGACTTGCTCCCCTCAGCCGGCACGAGGGTGTCCAGCGCCGGATCGGCCCGGGTCGGATCGTCGGTGGGCTCCACGCGAGGCGGCCGCTCGGCGTTGTTGGAGGGAAGGTAACTGAGCAACCGCTTGGTGATGGCGAACGCCTCGTCCTCATCGCCCGCCACGAAATGGGCCACGCCGCTGATCGTCGCGTGCGTCTGCGCCCCGCCCAGCGTGTCGAAGTCCACCTCCTCCCCCGTGACCGTCTTGATCACCTGCGGACCGGTGATGAACATATGGCTGATCTTTTCGGTCATAATGATGAAATCGGTCAGGCCGGGGGAGTAGACCGAGCCGCCGGCGCACGGCCCGAGCATCACGCTGATCTGAGGGATGACGCCGCTGGCCTGGGTGTTACGCCAGAACAACTCGCTGTACCCGGCCAGGCTCCACACTCCCTCCTGAATCCGCGCTCCCACCGAGTCGTTCAGGAAGACCACCGGCGTCCCGGCCTCAATGGCCAGATCCAGCACCTTGCAGACCTTCTGGGCGTGGACCTCGGAGAAGGAGCCGCCGATGACCGTGAAGTCCTGCGACGCTACGGCCACCTTCCGCCCGTCGATCTTGCCGAACCCGACCACCACGCTGTCGCCGGGGAACCGCTTCTTATCCAGCCCAAAGGCGGTGTGACGGTGCGTGATGTAGGGGTCCACCTCCTGGAAACTGCCGGGGTCGAGCAGCCGGTCGATCCGCTCCCGGGCGGTCAGTTTCCCCTTGGCGTGCTGCTTCTCGATCGCTTTGGGCCCTCCACCCTGACGGACCTCCTCCCGCCGACGCAACACCTCTTGGTTCAATTCGTGTGAATCCATCCTTCCTCCTCACTCTCTTTGTGATATCTCCCCACCCCAATCACCCAGTCCCCCAGTCACCCAGTCACCCAGTCACCCAATCACCC
>DROW01000070.1 GCA_011388675.1 Chloroflexota bacterium
GGGGTTCGACGATCTCGACATCCTGGACGCCAACTCCCAGTGCGCCCACCTCAACTACGTGAACCGGGTGGTGATGGGGCTGGGCATCCGCACCATCGTCGACCCCGACTTCCCCGCCTACGCCGCCATCCCCGATCAGGCCGACTGACACTCAAACGTCCCGCTGAGATTTGCGGCACCCTTCACCCTCGACCGATGCTCGCTCGGAGAGAGCGTATTGGCGGCGATCACACACGGATAGGTTCCTGGACCCCGGCTGCCCCTCACGACAGGCCGACGAGCCCCAGCGGCTTCGTCCTGGCGCTGCTCGCATTTGCGGGCTGAATCTCTACTCCGATCGGCGGGTCGTTCAGGTCGGGGAATTCGTCTGCATCGACTCCTCCCACAGCGAGGTTGACTTCTCTCTCTGGCACACTTCCCATAGCTCCGATTTGGCAATGTTTGCGGGCCACAACCGCGCCGGTCGCCTAGGGCACCATTCGGAGCAGCAACCCGGTAGCGCAGTGCTTGATTCGACCTTTCGGGTGTGCACCAACGTCAACACGCATTGGGTCAATGATGCACTCCGGAGACGGCTCTCGAATTGATACCACTACTGACTCTCTCCCGATGATGTGGGTCAGGCTTCGATCGGCGCGGGTGGGTGTTCGTGCGGCAATCCCAGGTTGATGGGGCCCGCGCCGAGCACGACGAGCGCGAGGGTAGCGTCGGCAGTGTGGAAGCCGTAGGCGCGTCGTACAATTTGCGTTGTTGAGGCCTTCCACCCGGCCGTTGCTGATTGGAGTGCGGAAGTGACCTGCCCTGCCCCGATCACCCCGCCACCACAGGCCCCACGCCTACACTAGGGACAGGAGAGCCCGAACTAGGGCCTGTGCAACACCATCAAGTGCCGGCCCGCGACGGCGTGGAGATCCGGTGGTGGTACGGTTCATCCCACGCGATCTTTCGGCTGTGGGCTCGGGCAGGCGGACGGTGGGTATGGGGATGTCAGATTCAGAAGCAGCGCTCGGCTGTTTCGGAAAATTCAGAGGCAGCGGCTTCTGTCGATGGAGTTCGAGCAGCTGCCCGTCGACGAGTTGCCTGCCGGGCGAGCTCGCGTCATTCTGGGCTCGGGTCTGCGACGTCCATTGGGCCGCCGGTCTGAGCGGAACAGTCCAGGCCAGCTCCGGTGCAGCACACCGGCTTGTACTAGAGCGCACCATCGAAGACGTCTCCCTGGAGTTCGCCAGATCGCTGCGGGATGAACTCCATAGCTGGTGTGCTCAGAACCCATTGCCCTGCAAGGGGGCCGCCTATCTGCGTGCACTATCGGGGCAGTGGACTTGCGAACTCGGGCCGCTCTCGCCTCCAACGATTGCGAGTCAGGCAGCAACCCGCAGGTGCCCTCGGATCCCGGCAAGCATCCGCTATGACCGCATCGCACGAGAGATCAATGCAGCGTCGGCACATGAGTTGGTGCAGTCGCTCTTGCAGACTGCTAGGCCCCACCCATCGGAGACGAACGGACCCCTACCGACCGGCGCGGAGATACGGTGGGTTGCGGGCCTTGAAGCTGGCAGACGGGTCCTTGACCTGGCGGCGTCGGAAGACCTCAGCGAGCGCACGATGTATCGAAAGCTGGCTGAGCTCAAGGTGCGGTACACGGCTAGGACCACAGCCGAGCTTGTCGCCATCTTCGAGAGGAACGAATGGTGCTAGACCGGGATGCCGGCGCCTCGCGACTGGGCCTGTGACCCCCGCCCCTATCCAGCGGCGGCCAAAACTCCGGGCCCACCTACCTCTATCGGGTCGTCGGAACCTTCCCTCACCAGCAACGGACGCCCGGCTCTTCTCGACACGAGCCACGCACCTGCGGGGGCTGAGTCAACATCGAACGCCTCCCCTTCGATCACGATTTCCGAGACGACAAGATCGTCGCGTAGAACCAGCATCGTGTTGCCGACGCAAGGCGAGGCGAGATCACCCGCAAGGTTGTCCGCCTCCAGGACCGCAATCCTGCCGTCCGAACTCACGGCCAGCCTGCAGCCTGGTCCCGGAAGCTCTGCGAACACCTCCGGTCCGGACCATGACCCCGGGCCTCGGACCCAGGTCAAGACTGCCTCCTGGCCGAGGAGCTCAGCCGGCGCTGCGACTCCGATCGAGGCCAGGTACTTCGCGCTCACGAGTACGAACAACCGGTCTCCCGCAGGGCTGACGGCAACGTCGAGCATGGGTAGGCCGGACGCGATGATTTCCGGTCGGCCCGGTAGTTCGAAAACCTTCAGGTAGCCGGCCTGATCTCCTACAACTCCAACGCCGTCGGCCAGGTCAACTCTGCTGCCCTGATCGAACACGACGGCCTCAGCGCCGGGCTGCACCGGTAGGGCCGCTAGATAGACGGCCCCGGACAGAGGCTCGCAGCAAGTTGCGACGGCCAACCAGTTGTCGGCGGAGCTCATATCCACAATCATCGCTTCGTCAGACTCGTCGTCTGGTTCCACCCCGAGGAGCATGCGCTCCATTACGCCAGCCTGGTCATAGACAGAAAGTCCATCACTGAAGAAGAACCAGCTCGATTGCTCCCCATCAGCCTCCGGCGTTGAATCAACGCTCGACACCCCCGAGGACGACTCGACTGGGAGGGTGGTACTCGCCGTCCCATCCGAGGTCGCAGGCCCACTATCTTCGGACGCACCCGAGGTGCTCGAGGTCGAAACATCCTCGGACCCCGATGCACAACCAGCCGCGAGAACAACTGCCGCTGCCAGAGCGACAGCCACGCACCACACACGTCGCTCTATTCCGCCAACACAACAGCTGTACGGCGAACCTACCACTGATTGACTGCCTCCTTCATGATCGCCTCGAGGAAGAGCACCATGTGCCAGGCATTCGTCTTGGGATTCTTCCCAGCCGACCCCAGCGAAGTGAGCAGGCTCCCATAGAACGCCTCGGTCTGGAAACCCACGGGATAGGGAGTGCCTCATCCTCGGAAGTCAGTTCGTAACTGACGGTATACGTGTGCACCGTCCGTTCCTCGGCTATGGCCAAGAAGGTACTGGCACCCGACCGGCTCATCGCGACCCTTCCGATTCCAGTAGGCACCAATCCAAGGCTGCGGCCCGGCAGTTTGAAGGTGTCCGAGCGCCCGCGATTAAGTTGGCGCAACCCTCCATCTCCACCTTCACCGCGTACGACAGCGAACATATCCCCGCCGTTCATCGCGAGGGACAAGGAATCGGCTGTCTCGCTGTCGTACGCGGGGTGCTCAACCCCAATCAGATCCGTGGCGGTGAGCCTCGCCAGAGGAGCCGCGGCCGCGAGGCCAGCCGCTGACCTGATGAGGTCTCGCCGGGAAATCTCTTTCATTGTCCCACCTTCTGGATCTCGGCCCGGAAGGGACCCCGGAAGCTCCATTGCCCACGATGGTGACAGCTTGAGGTGTCAGGTGTCTGACAGCAGGCACCAACCACAGACGAGTGCCTCGGCCGATCACTGGCCATGAACTTTCATGGCGGGCCGATCTGTGCTGGCGGAAACCGCTCTCCTGGTGGTGATGTGGGTCAGGTCGCCACCTGAGCGGGTGGGTGTTCGTGTTGCAGCCTGAGGTTGGTGGGGCCCGCGCCGAGCATGACGAGCGCGAAGGGCATGACGAGCGCGAGGGCGGCGTCGGCAGAGCGGAAGCCGTAGGCGCTTCGCACGATGAGGAGGACCTCGTTGTTGAGGCCTTCGACTCGGCCGTTGCCGGTCCCTTGTTCGACGGCGTTGAGGATGAGGTCACGGCGTTGGCGCATCGAGCACGAGCACTTCACGAACGGTACCGGCCGGCTGCGTTGTGCTCGAGCGCACCAGCGGTCCAAGAGCACCGCGGCTTCGTCGCGGCTGAGATCTGTGGCGAAGATCGCCCCAAACTGCTCCCTACATCTCCTACGCCCGCCAGATCCCGCCTCGGTTGCGGCGGATGCAGGCGAGCTGGTCGGCCTGGCAGTCGGTGAGGTCCTCGGGGTTCGTCAACAGCGCCCATCGGCTGCCCTTGAAGTCTTTCGCGCACCGCTCAGCGGGGAGACGACCAGGGTGAGGTACATGTGGTGCCTGCGCCAGGGGATCTCCTCGACACCGATAGGGAACAGACCATCTGGACGACCACGAACCCCACCCACACGGGGATCAGGAGAGCCCTATTGCTCTACCGTTGCAATCAAGATTTCAACATCCACGGCCGCACCCTTCACCTCCGCCACGCCTTCGGCGGCATGCGGCACCATTCCTCCACCGGGGTACTTCAACCGCTGGTGCAATTCTGGCACCGGGTACAATTGAGGTCTCAATAGCACGAACAACACCATTGGATGGTTCTATTCGGGAAGTGCTATTTATGCTGCTTACTAGACTCGGTTGGTAGAGCGAGGCTCACTATATAGATAGCTAGATTGCCAGGCGGCTCCCTCGGGCTGTGAGGGAAGACCCGCGCACGTTCGCACTGCTGACAGTAGCGGCCGCCATAGGAGTCCTGGGATCGCTGCTTGGCTCATCAAGTTGGATTGTTCTCGTGATTCCGCTCTTGCTATAGAGCTTGGGGGCCTTAGCGATGTGGATACGCGAGTATCCCCAGCGGCGAAGAGACGCCCGGATGATTCGAAGCCACATTCGTGTGCTCTCCAGTCAGAAGGGTGTTCCGTATCGGCGCTTCGGGCGCAAGGTGTGGCGGAGGAATAACCGCGGAGACAGTACGTGGACCGTGACGGTCGGCGGTGAGGAATCGTCTGTCAACGTGTTTCCCCGGACAAGCTGGTGGAATAGGGTCCGCGATCATCGTCGATCCGGGTCCGACCTGTCCTGATCAGCAGTGGTGACCCGGATCAGCACCCATGAAAGGCCGCGGATGTCCTACTGAAGGATGGCCTCGGTACTTCCGCTGTCATCTGCCACCGGCGGGCGGGAGTTCCAGGATGCGGGCGAGGATCAGGTTCGACAGCATCCTGCGATCGTGGGTGACCGGCACCATGGTGCCCTGGTAGGCGGCCAGGGCCGCGGCCGCGTGCCTGAGGCGCGCCGCGGGCCGCTTCGGCTAGACGTATCGGTGTGACCCGATCTCTTCCGGCCTGGTTCGACGATGCGAAGCTGGGCGTGTTCCTGCACTGGGGGCTGTACTCGGTGCCCGCCTGGGCCCCCCGGGTGCCCGACATCCAGA
>DROW01000071.1 GCA_011388675.1 Chloroflexota bacterium
CCGCCAGTCGCTCCCCGTCCTGGACCGGAGCGGGATGGCCGGGCCGGAGGGCCTGGAGCGGGGGGCCTACGTGCTGCGGGACGCTCCGGAGGGACGGCCCGACCTCATCCTCATCGGCACCGGCTCCGAGGTCCATCTGGCCCTGGCCGCCCAGGAGGCACTGGCCGAGCGGGGGGTGCGGGCGCGGGTGGTGAGTATGCCCAGTTGGGAACTGTTCGACGCCCAGCCGGAGGAGTACCGGAACCAGGTCCTCCCGCCCGACGTCCTGGCGCGGCTGGCGATCGAGGCGGCGGTGTCGATGGGCTGGGAGCGGTATGTGGGCCTGCGGGGTGCGGTGATGGGGCTGGACCGGTTCGGGGCCTCCGCCCCCTACAAGGTGCTGATGGAGAAGTTCGGGTTCACGCCGGAGACGGTGGTCGAGCGGGCGTTGCGGTTGGTGGGGCGTGGGGCGTGAGACGTGAGACGTGATGCGTGATGCGTGATGCGTGATGCGTGAGGCGTGAGGCGTGATGCGTGATCTGGCGTCTGGGCGGGGGGGCAGGTGCCCGATCGTCCGCTACGAAGACGGCATTGGGAGATCTGTGGAGGGCGGCGTGCCCCGCGAGGAGCGGGTCGTCCTCTACGTCAACGGGCGGGAGTGGGTCGGCTGGATGTGCACCCCAACGCTGCTCCCGGAACTGGCCCTCGGCTTCCTGTTCAACGAGGGGTTCATCGACGGGATGGACGAGGTGGCCCACGTGGAGGTCTGCGGGGGAGGCCGTTGTGTGGACGTGTGGCTGGAGAGGGACGTCGAGTTCCCCGGGCTTCCCACTGTCACCTCCGGCTGCTCCGGTGGAACGACCTTCGAGACGATGAGGGAGGAGCGGGAGCCGCTGGCGTCCCCGGTGAGCGTCACCCCACAGCAGGTCGCCCGGCTGATGCGGCGGCTGCACCGGGCAGCCGAGGCCTACCGCGCCGTGGGCGGGGTCCACGCCTCCGCGCTGGCGGAGGGAGACCGGCTGATCTACGTGACGGAGGACGTGGGTCGGCACAATACGGTGGACAAACTGGCGGGGTACTGTCTGCGGCGGGGGCTGCCGATGCAGGACCGAATCCTCCTGACCTCCGGCCGCGTCAGTTCGGAGATGCTGGCGAAGGCAGCGCGGATGAGGACGCCCGTGGTCATCTCCCGCACCTCCCCCACCTCCCTGGCGGTCGACCTGGCCCGCGCATGGAACATCACCCTGATCGGCTACGCCCGCGGACGGGGCTTCCGGGTCTACGCCGGGGAGCACCGGATCCGACCACACGGAACCACCGGCCCTCTACCAACGTCTTTATCTGTGGAACGCCGCAGAGACGCAGAGGATGCGGAGGATTCTTGACTCTCCCTGCGTTCCTGCGGGGGGGAAAGCAAAGAGGACTCTGCACCCTCCGCGCCTCTGCGGTTGGAATCGACTCACAGGAGGTTGAGCAATGAAGCGGTGGCTCCCTTCGTGGATGCTGCTCCTAGGGCTGGTGGCCTGCGGCCCCGCGCTCACGCCCACACCCACGCCTTCGTCTCCCTCTCCTTCGCTTTGGGAGGGCGTGGTCTCCATCGGGGAGATCTTGTCCGATCCCGAGGGGTTCGAGGGGCGGGAGGTGACGGTAGTTGCTTATTACCGCGGGTGGGACCTCTTCGGCGAGGCGGGTAGTGGGCCGCCCCTCACCCGCAGCGACGTGGCGGTGGCGGACGGTACGGGAGGGATCTACATCGTCCCAGGCGAGGGGTTTGGGGGATTCAAGGATGCGCCCCCGTTGCCTCCCCACCAGCCTTCGGCCACGGAAACGCTCCTGCGGATACGAGGCGTGGTGCGCATCGGCCCCGCAGGCCAGCCGTACATCGAGGTGATCGAAGGGGAGAAGGTCGAAGGGCTCCCGCCGGGCGTCGTCCTCCGCGTGCGCAGGACGGGGACCCTTCTGGGTCTCGATGAGGAACTGATGGTTCAGGAGGATGGCGCGGCGTATCTCCTGGACCGAAAGACTGCGTACGGGGTTCACTTCTCCGTGGAGCCGGAGGAAGTGGCGCGGGTGCTGGAGCAGGTGGGCGAGCATCTCTCCGAGGGGGAGGTGGGGACCCCGATCCCCGACACAGCGGTGTACGACTTCACCCTCTGGGCAGGGGAGACCGTCCACACACTGCGCGTCTTCGAGGGGGAATCCCCCCTCGCCGGGACGATCGACGTCATCTCCCGCTGGTTCGACCAGGGAAGAACCGGACAGGAACAGCCGGACATTCGCGGGACCATCACCGCCATCGACCCCTCGCAGGGGGAGATCCTCGGCACTCTCCGGATCGAGGGGTCGATCGCCGAGGGCACCGAGTACGACAAGGCGGTGGTCTCCGTCACCGAGGAGACGGAGATCGTGAGGAGAGGGCCCGAAGGGGAGGTGCAGGCGACCTTCGACGACCTCCAGGTCGGGCAGTGGGTGGAGGCGACGTTCGTCGGGCCGGTCGCCGAATCCTATCCGGTCCAGGCCACCGCGGGCCGGATCGTCATCCTTGAGAAATAGGGTGGACCTGCGGACCGCGATCCGGCTTCGGAGGAGCGTCCGCCGCTACGCGGCGCAGCCGGTGCCGCGGGATCTCCTCGACCGACTGGCGGCAGATGCCCGGGCGGCCGACCACCTGGTGCGACCCGGTGTGCGGGTGGAACGGGTGGACGGTCGGGAGCGGGTGGCGGGTGTGCTGGCCCGCTACGCCGGGGTGTACGGTTTGGTGCGGGGCGCGCCCCACCTCCTGGTCGGCCTCATCCCCGAGGACACCCCCGAGAACCGGATCGACCTGGGGTACGTACTGGAGCGGGTGGTATTGGAGGCGACCCGGCTGGGCCTGGCGACCTGCTGGATGACTGGCTCCTATCGGCCGGACCGGGCGGCGCGGGCGATCCGACTTCGCCCCGGCGAGCGGGTGGCGGCCGTCGTCGCCCTGGGGTATCCCCGCACCGACCCGTTGGCCCGCCTGCACGACGCCGCCGTCCGGCGCGTGGTGGCCGCCCACCGGCGGTTGCCCCTCACGCGGATCGTCTTTGCCGGTCGATGGGGCGGGCCCTGGTCGTCACAGGGGGCGGATCCTGCGCTGGTGGAGGCGCTGGAGTGTGCCCGGCTGGCCCCCTCGGCGCGCAACCGCCAGCCGTGGCGGTTCGTGGTGGAAGGAGAGGAGGTCCACCTGGCCCTCACCACCCCAGCCCCCATCGACGCCGGGATCGCGATGGCCCACGTGGCGCTAGCGGGGCGGGAGATGGGCCTGGCGGGCCGCTGGCGGCTCCGCTGGGCCGACGACGGTATGGCTCGCCGACTGCGGCTTCCCCCCGGCGTCGTCCCCGCAGGCACGTTTTCCCCCATCCATCCCCGGAGACCGTGAACCGTCGAGGTTCGAACGTGGCCTCCAGACGTGTTGACAAAAATCCACTTTGGGCGTACACTGTACTAGTGTAAAAAATACACTAACCGAGGGGGAAGCGATGAGCGAGAGACACGAGCCGTTCCTGGAGTGGTTAGCCCGGTGGGAAGCGAGCCTACCGACCGCGGAGTTGAAAACCGTCGTTGCGGAGCCGGCGCGGGTGGCCCTGGTGTCGGTCGACCTGGTCAAGGGGTTCTGCTACGAAGGGCCGCTGGCCAGCCCCCGCATCGCCGGTATCGTCCCAGCCGTGGTCGATCTCTTCCGGCGGGCCTACGACCTGGGGGTCCGCCACTTCCTTCTAACCCAGGACACCCACGATCCCGACTCGGTCGAATTCGACGCCTTCCCGCCCCACTGCGTCGCCGGCACCTCCGAGAGTGAGACCATCGACGAGTTGAACGATCTTCCCTTTGCCAACCTGTTCACCGTGATCCCCAAGAAGTCGATCAGTTCGAGCATCGGCACGGCGCTGGGAACGTGGCTGGAGAACCATCCCCAGGTGACCACGTTCATCATCGTGGGCGACTGCACCGACCTGTGTGTCTACCAGGCGGCGATGTACCTGCGGCTGCGGGCCAACGTCCTGGGGCAGAAGGACGCCCGCGTGATCATCCCCGCCGATTGTGTGCAGACCTACGATCTGCCGGTGGAGACGGCGCAGGAGATCGGCGCGATGCCCCACGATGGCGACCTGCTGCACCGACTGTTCCTGTACCATATGGCCCTCAACGGCGTCGAGGTGGTGGCGCGGTTGACGTGACACGCATCACGGATCACGGATCACGCATCACGCATCACGCATCACGCATCACGTACCGCGCATTCCGTGATCCGTGATGCGTGATCCGTGACGCGTATTCCGTATTTCGTAGATCGCAATCTCAGGAGGTACAATGTCCCTTTCAGACCAGATCGCCCAGTGGCTACGTGAGCAATTGGCCGCAGCGGGGGCCGACGGCTTCGTCGTGGGGTTGAGCGGCGGGGTGGATTCCTCCACGGCCGCGGCGCTGGCGGTGCGGGCGGTGGGGCCAGAGCGGGTGCTCGGCGTCCTGATGCCCTGCCACTCCCAGCCGGAGGACGCCCGCTTCGCTCAGAAGGTCGCCGAAACGCTGAACATCCCCACCGTCACGGTGGATCTCACCGGAGTTTACGACGCGCTGATGGAAGCCCTGCCCCCCTCCGACCATCCCCTCGCCGCCGCCAACGTCAAGCCCCGCCTGCGGATGATCACCCTCTATTACCTGGCCCAGTCCCGCAACTACCTGGTGCTGGGGTCGGGCAACCGGACGGAACTGGAGGTGGGGTACTTCACCAAGTACGGCGACGGCGGGGTGGATCTGCTTCCCCTGGGGAGCCTTTACAAGACGCAGGTGTGGGAACTGGCCCGCGAACTGGGGGTGCCGCAGGAGGTAATCGACCGCCCGCCGACCGCTGGCCTCTGGCCCGGCCAGACCGATGAGGGGGAGATGGGGATCACCTACCGGGAACTGGACCGGGTTCTCCAGGCCATTGCGGCGGGCGATACCGAGGGGATCGACCCGGACACCCTGAAGAAGGTGCAGGGAATGATCGAACGCTCCGCCCACAAGCGGGCGATGCCGCCGATTTTCCACCCTGTGACCTAGGACCTGCGACTTGCGCCCTGCGCCTTGGGACGTGATAAGTGATGCGTGAAACATCGGACACCAGGCGGAAGGCCCAACTGGTGAAGTTAAGCAAATTCCTCGCCCTCATCCTCCGCCACCAGCCGGAGCGGTTCGGGCTGGCGCTGGACGAGGAGGGATGGGTGCCGCTTTCGGAGGTGATGGAGGTCCTGCGCGGGCTGCCCAACTTCCGCTGGGCCACCCGTGCCGACGTGATGGAGATCGTGGAGAAAGGGAGCGGCGACGGGAAGCGGCGGTTCGAGGTGGAGGGGGACCGCATCCGCGCCCGTTACGGCCACTCCATCGCCCGACGTATCCGGTACACGCCCTGTACTCCGCCCGCCCGCCTCTACCACGGCACCTCGCCAGAGGCGCTGCCGTCCATCCGTCGGGAGGGCCTGAAGCCGATGGGCCGCCAATACGTCCACCTCTCCCCCGACCCCGAGACAGCCGTCCAAGTGGGGAAGCGTCACGCCCCGCACCCTGTCGTCCTCACCGTCCGCGCCGCCGAGGCCCACACCGCCGGGGTCCAGTTTTACCGGGCGGAGGAGTCCGTCTATCTGAGCCAGCCGATCCCGCCGGACTTCCTCGAGTTCCCGGAGGGGGAGTGATCCTGCAGCGGCCCGGAGGACGGGAGGGACGTGCCCCTAGGGTGGAATTCAGATAAGGAGTTCACGATGAGACGAGACGATCAGCGCGTGGCCGAAGGAATTCTCTACACCGATGAGTACCAACTGACGATGGCCCAACTTTACTACCGGATGGGCCTGCACGAGAAGCAAGCCCAGTTTGAGTATTTCTTCCGCAGTTACCCCGACTACGGTTCCCACCGGGCGGGTTACTGCATCAATGCCGGGTTGGAGTGGCTGCTGGACTGGATGCGGGAGGCCCGCTTCGGCGACGAGGAGATCGCGTACCTGCGCGGGCAGACCGGGCGGACCGGGAAGCCTTTGTTCGACGAGGACTTTCTAAAATGGCTGCGGGAGAACGGGACGTTCGACGGCATCACGATGCGGGCCATCCCGGAAGGCCGCGTGATCCATCCCGGTGTTCCCCTGGTCGTCGTTCAGGGGCCGCTGGCGATGGCCCAGATCTTGGAGACGCCGCTTCTCAACCATTTGAACTATCCTATCCTCGTCGCTACCAAGGCGTCCCGTATCCGCGAGAGCGGACGGGGGCGGCTGCTGCTGGAGTTCGGCCTGCGGCGGGCCCAGGAGCGGGCCGCGCTGGCCGGGGCGCGGGCCGCCCTCATCGGTGGCGCCGACTTCACCTCCAACGTCGGCGTCTCCCACGTGCTGGGCTATCCCCCCAAAGGGACCCACGCCCACAGTATGGTCCAGGTCTTTATGGCCCTGGGCGGGGGGGAACTGGAGGCCTTCCGCGCCTACGCCGAGGTCTACCCCGACGACTGCCTGCTGCTGGTGGACACGGTCAACACCCTGGAAAGCGGCCTCCCCAACGCCATCAAGGTCTTCGAAGAACTGCGCCGCAAAGGCCACGAGCCGGTGGGCATTCGCCTGGACTCCGGGGACCTGGCCCATCTGAGCATCCAGGCGGCCAGGATGCTGGATGAGGCCGGGTTCCCGAACACGGTGATCGTCCTCTCCAACCAGTTGGACGAACTGGTCATCTGGCAGATCATCACCCAGATCGAAAAGGAAGCGCCGCGCTACGGAGTGGACCCCGACCGGTTGATCAACCGGCTGGTGTACGGCGTCGGTACCCGACTGATCACCTCCCAGGGGGCCTCGGCCCTCGACGGGGTCTACAAACTGGTCGCCGTGCGGGACGGCGGACAGTGGACGCCCGCCATCAAGGTCTCCGAGACGCCGGAGAAGACCATCAATCCGGGGTACAAGCACGTCTGGCGGCTGTACGACCGGCGGGGGAA
>DROW01000072.1 GCA_011388675.1 Chloroflexota bacterium
CCTTCACCCCCACCCCAACGCCGACCGAGACGGCGACGCCTACGGCCTCGCCCACGCCAACCGAGACGCCCAGCCCCACCCCTACCTTCACCGTCACCCCGACCCCCACCTTCACCGCCACCCCCACCATCACCGCCACAGCGACGCTCACCCCCTGAGCCCAGAAGAGGAGACGATTTGTTATGGAAACGATCCCTTTGTTGAGGGAACTTTCGGAGACCTCGGGGCTGGCTGGTCTCGAAGCACCGATACGGGCCCTCGTCCGTCGGCTCTGGGGCCCTCTCGTGGACGAACTGCGCGAGGACGGACTGGGCAGCGTGATCGGGCTGAAGCGGGGCTCCGGCCCCGAACCCCGCCCCAGGCTAATGCTGGCTGTCCATATGGACGAGATCGGCCTGCGGGTAATGGAGATCGAAAAAGGCTTCCTGCGCATCACCCGCATCGGCGGGGCCGACCGGCGGGTACTGCCCGGAACGCAGGTCGTGGTACACGGCCGGCGGGACCTTCCCGGGGTCGTCGGGATGCGCCCCCCCCACGTGGTGCCCAGGGAGCAACGCAAGAAGCCGGTCCCGTGGGAAGAACTGTTCGTCGATGTGGGACTGCCCGAAGAGGAAGTGCGGAAACTGGTCCGCGTGGGCGATCCCATCACCTTCGACCGAAAACTGGTCGAACTGAAAAACGGCTTAGTGACGGGGAAGGCCCTCGACAACCGGGCGTCGGTGGCGGCGGCGACGCTGGCGCTGGAACAGTTGGGGCGGATCGACCACGCGTGGGACGTGGTGGCCGTGGCAACGGTGCAGGAAGAGGTAGGGTTGTACGGGGCCGCAACCAGCGCCTACAGCGTAGCACCGGATCTGGCGTTGGCGGTGGACGTAACCTTCGGGCAACAGCCAGGGGTACCGGCGGACCAGTCCTTCCCGCTGGGGGAAGGACCGACCATCAGCCTGGGCCCGAACTTCCACCCCCAGGTGGTGGAGCGGCTGAAGGCGACCGCCGAAGCACAGGAGATCCCCTACCGCATCGAGCCCACCCCCGGCCGCAGCGGCACCGACGCCTGGGCGATCCAGGTGGCCCGAGAGGGAGTGCCTACCGGTCTGGTCTCCATCCCCGTTCGATATATGCACCAGCCGGTGGAGACGGTGGCGGTGAAGGATGTGGAGCGGGCCGCCCGGCTACTGGCATCCTTTGCGGCGGGGTTGGAACCGGACTTCCAGCCCCGGTGGGAGGATTGATCCATCACGCATCACGTCTCACGTCTCACGCATCACGCATCACGTCTCACGCATCACGTATCGCACCCCGGAGTAACAAATGATCCTGAAACAACTATCAGAGGCTTTTGGCCCTTCGGGAAACGAGAAAGCGGTCCGGCAGGTCCTGCGGCAGGCACTGGAGGGCCACGTCGACCGGATGTGGGTGGACGCACTGGGCAACCTGCACACGGAAAAGCAGGGGACCGGAGAGGACCGGCTGCGGGTATTGATCACCGCCCATATGGACGAGATCGGCCTGATGGTCGTCGGCCACGACGACAACGGCACGCTGAAGGTCCGGGCCATCGGCGGGATCGACCCCCGGGTCCTGCCCGGTGCCCAGGTCTGGGTAGGGCCAGACCGGCTCCCCGGCGTGATCGGCCTCAAACCGATCCACCTGCTGAAGGAAGGGGAAGAGAACAAGGCAGCCTCCATTGAGGAACTGCGGGTGGACATCGGGGCGAAGGGGAAGGAGGAGGCGAAGAAACTGGCCCCGGTGGGCACGGTGGCGGTGTTCGCCACGGCCTACCGGGAACTGGGGCCGACAGCGATGGGCAAGGCCTTCGACGACCGGGCGGGTTGCGCGGTGCTGGTAGAACTGTTGCGCGGGGAGCGGTTTCCCCACGACCTGCACGCGGTCTTCACCGTGCAGGAGGAGGTAGGGCTGCGGGGCGCGCGGGTGGCAGCCTACGCCGCCCGGCCGGATTGCGCCTTCGCGCTGGAGGGGACCATCGCCGACGACCTGCCGAAGGAGAAGGACGTCAGCCCGACCACGGAGTTGGGCAAGGGGCCAGCGATCACGGTGATGGACCGGACCTTCATCGCCCACCGGGGGCTGAACCGGCTGCTGGTGGAGACGGCGGAGGAGTTGGGCATCCCTTACCAATTCAAACAACCCGGCATCGGCGGCACCGATTCGGGGGCGATCCATCTGGCCCGAGAGGGAGTTCCCTGCGCCACCGTCGCCGTCCCGTCTCGCTACATCCACAGCCCGGTCAGCCTTCTCAGCCTCGCCGACTTCGAGAACACCGTGCGGCTGATGCGGGAGACGTTAATCCGACTTACGCGGAGAGTATTGGGTTGACCGCCCGGCGATAGACGGATACCATGAAGTACCTCGTTGTCACACCCTGACTTAAGGGAGCAACGCGTGAAAACTACGCGCTATTTTGAAGAACAGGTGCTGCGCAAGCGCCCTTACATCCAACGCGAGTGGTGCGAACGGGCCATTCGAGAGCCTGTGCACCGAGAAGTGCAGCCAGACGGCCGGGTTCGGTATTGGATCTTCATCCCCGAACTGGGAAAGTACCTGCGGGTGGTAACATTAGAGGATGGCGAGACAGTGCATAATGCCTTCCCGGATCGGAATTTCAGGGAGATGAAGCGATGAAATTCTACTATTATACGGAGACCGACTCGCTCTATATAGAGTTGGCTGAAAGGCCAAGTGTTGATTCACGAGAGGTTGTACCGGGCGTCGTGTTGGACTTTGATGCTGATGGACGCCTGGTTGGCATCGACATCGACCACGCCAGCGAAGTTGTTAATCTCTCCCGCTTGGAGATAGAGGCTTTACCGATCACGAACCTTTCGTTGACCGGTGCAAAGGCTTGAAGATTTCCTCCCTCTTCATAGCGTCCACACCT
The DNA here is from genome assembly GCA_011388675.1 of Chloroflexota bacterium. Taxonomy (GTDB): domain Bacteria; phylum Chloroflexota; class Anaerolineae; order B4-G1; family DUEL01; genus DUEL01. The sequence goes on from DROW01000072.1 coordinate 2,900, forward strand.
CAGGAGGACAAATGAGAGATCTTATCCGTAAACTGACCGAAACCTACGGCCCTTCGGGCTTTGAGGACCGCATTCGGGCGGTGATCCGAGAGGAGGTGGAGTCGCTGGCCGACGAGGTACGGGTGACCCCTCTGGGTAGCCTGGTGGCGGTGAAAAAGGGCACGGGCGAGGGACGCCGGATTATGCTGGCGGCCCATATGGACGAGATCGGCGTGATGGTAAGCCACGTGGACGAGAAGGGCTTTCTGCGCTTCACCGCCATCGGCGGCGTCAACCCCCTCACCTGCATCGGGGCCCGGGTGCAGTTCGAGAACGGAACCCTGGGGGTGATCGGCATTGAGGGGAAGCGCGAGGATCGGAGCAAGGTCCCCACGCTGAACCAGTTGTACATCGACGTGGGGGCAACCAGCAAGGAGGACTGCCCCGTGCGTGTTGGGGATGCGGCGGTCTTCGTGCGGCCCTTCGCCGAGCAGGGGCAGCGGCTGGTCGCTAAGGCGATGGACGACCGGATCGGCTGCGCGGTGCTGATCGAGACGCTGCGGCGGCTGAAAAAGACGCAGAACGAAATCTACTTTGTGTTCAGCGTGCAGGAGGAGACCACCCTATCGGGTGCGCGGACGGCAGCCTACGGGATCGAGCCGGACCTAGCGATCGCGGTGGATGTGACAGGCACAGGGGATACGCCGGAGGCGCGGCCGATGGCGGTGGAATTGGGCAAGGGTCCGGCGGTGAAAGTGCAGGACCGGGGAATGATCGCCCACCCGCTGGTGCGGGACCTGCTGGTGAAGGCGGCTGAGGCGGCGGGAGTACCCTACCAGATGGAAGTCCTGGAATACGGCACCACCGACGCGGCAGCGATGCAACTGGTGCGGGCCGGCGTCCCCTCCGGCTGCCTTTCCATTCCGTGCCGCTACGTCCACACCCCCAGCGAGATGGTGGACGAGGGAGACGTGGAGGGAGCGGTGAAGGTGCTGATCGAAGCGGTCCGATGAGACTGGTGGAGCGGTTGGGCGAACTCTGGCAGTATCGAGAACTGATCTACAGCCTGGTCGTCCGCGACCTCAAGGCGCGGTACAAGAACTCCGTGCTGGGCATCGCCTGGTCGTGGCTCAACCCGCTGATGATGATGGTGGTCTACACCGTCGTCTTCAACGTTCTGGCGGGGCACTCCGGGATCTCGGATTATCCGGTCTTCATCCTCTCAGCGCTGCTGCCGTGGAACCTGTTTGCCACCTCGGTCGCCCAGGCGACGGACTCCATCGTCGGGGCAGCCTCGTTGGTCAAAAAAGTGTACTTCCCACGCGAGGCCCTTCCGTTTTCCGTCGTGCTGGGCAACGCGGTGAACTTCCTCATCGCCCTTCCCGTCTTCTTCGGGCTGGCCCTGGCGATGGGCAGGCCGATCACGGCGTGGGCCCTCCTGCTCCCCCTCATCCTCATCATCCAACTGGCCTTCACCGCAGGCATCGGACTGATCACCTCCACACTCAACGTCTTCTACAGAGACACCCGCCTGATTATGAACGTGCTGCTGATGGCCTGGTTCTTCCTCACGCCCATTTTCTACCCGATCACCAGGGTGCCGGAACAATACACCGTGTGGGGGGTGACGCTTAACCCGCGCGTGTGGCTGAGAAGGGTGAATCCGATGGCCTCCATCATCGCCTCTTATCGAGACATCCTGTACTGGGGCGCGCCGACCGGCTGGGATTTCCTCCTGCGGACAGCCGTAACCTCGCTGGCGGTCCTGGTTGCGGGCTATGTGTTCTTCCTGCACTATAGCCCACGATTCGGAGAAGAGGTATGAACCGGATAACGACAAAGGTTTTCGCGAAAAGATCTCTCACCATCCTCGGCGCAGCCCTGTTCCTCCTCCTCACTGTGTTTGCACTGAGCGGGAGCCAGGGAGAGGCCTGGTCCTTCCCCCTCCAACAGGAACAAACAGCCACCGCAGATGCCAACTGGCTCGAACCGCGTGGACTCAACATCGTGAATCTGGTGGGATTCGTGCCGGACACCTACCTGCAGGGAGCGATCATCTACTACAGCACGGGATCGGGGATCGTCCGCTATGTCTCCGGGACCCGAGTGGGCGACACCGTGACCATCACGGCGACCGTTTACCCTCGCTATGTCCCGAGTTGGGATTTCAGCAAGTTCGGCTGTCTCGGGCAGATCGCCCACTACGACGAACTCGGCTCCGTCGCGCCACAATCCACCCTCCGGCTCTACGACGGCGACCGGAACATCACGGATCAGATCACAGGGTACGACTACTACCCCGCCGGGCAGAACCTGCCAATCAGAAATTCCAATTACTGGGAGCGGTATTCGAAAATCTCCATCTCCTCTCCATCCGTCTCCAACGGCGCGCTTCAACTCCCCGCCAATATGGGATGTACCATACGGATACCCGGGAACTACCGCCAACTGACAGCGGTCTACACCCTTCGGGCCCGCCCTGCCGTCTCCGTAAGCGTGGTCGGCGCCGAGACGTTCGTCTTCCACTCGTACATCGGCGTGGGAAGCGCCGGGCAACTGGAACCCCTTGTGAATCAGATGCGCGCCCGTTACGGAGACCGGCACGACAAGTTCTCCTTGAACGTCCCATCGGAAGCGGACTACTTCTTCCTGAACTTCCCGCCGCAACCCGTGGATCCCTACACGAACAACAACGTGGATCGTCCCACAGGGGGCACATACCGCATCGAAAGCGAGGGAGGGCTCTCCGTCGACCACATCGTCGCGATGGGTCTCCCCCTCTACGGCCACTGGAAGGACAGCGGCTATGTCCCTGGAGCCGCCTTCCTCCCCTACTACCGATCTCCCAACCGGCTTGCCGCGCCGGAGTACTTCGTTCCCGAAGGCGTCGACTACGACCCCTGTATGACGGAAGGGAACTGCCCCAACTCCCTCCTGGAGGAGATCTACAACACCACGATGACGATGCAGATCGTCTACCTCAAGGTGCAACGTGTGAGTTGTACCCTGGAGCGCATCCCCGTGAAGATGGTAGGCCCTGCCTGGCAGTCCTCCGCGTCCAGCCTGTCCGCACCAAAAGCAGACCCATTCCCCACTGGATGGAGCGAAAGCGTACAGCGTCCATCCATTCAGGGAGGGCAGGCCTCCTCTTATACCTTCTTCTGCTACCTGCCGTTGATCGCCCGCGACTTCTGCCTCCAGCCTCCTCCCGACGACCCCAGCGGCTGCCCCTGCGGCTGGTTCACCGAGGACGGGCAAATGATGGACTTCATCCCCGCAGCACCATAGGCCCCAGAGCCTGGAGAGGGGTTCGGACATCCCGACCCGCCGCAAACAGGCGGGACCC
>DROW01000073.1 GCA_011388675.1 Chloroflexota bacterium
GCTGTAGCCGCAGGTGTCCACCACGGTGTGGATCCCCCGTTCCCGGCACGCCCGTAGAAGCGCGAGGAGGAACTCCGGCTGCATCAGCGGCTCGCCGCCGGAGAAGGTCACTCCCCCGCCCGAGGTGTCGTAGAAGGCCACGTCCCGCTCGATCTCCGCCATCACTGTTTCGACGCTCATCTCCTGCCCGGCCATCTCCCGCGCCTCCGCGTAACAGACCTCCGTGCAGGCCCCGCAGCGGGTGCACCGGGTCCGGTCGGTGAAGATCCTGCCGTCCTCAACGTAGACCGCGCCCGTCTCGCACGCTTCCACGCAGGCCCCGCAGCCGATGCACCGCTCAGCCCGCAGGATCAGTTCCGGCCGGGGATCCTGGCTCTCCGGGTTGTGACACCACTGGCACCGGAGGGGGCATCCCTTCAGGAAGATGGTGGTGCGGATGCCCGGTCCGTCGTGGATGGAGAACCGCTTGATGTCGAAGACGGTGCCCCTTTGCGTGTTCATTTCTTTGCAGGTTCACCGCAGAGACGCAGAGGAATCCAAAGGTCGCGGAGAGAATCTGCGTCTCTGTGGTGCTTCATTTATGCTCGCTTCGCTACGACTTGCATCACCTCGGTGATGTCGATGTCCACCGGGCAGGCGACGATGCACCGCCCGCAGCCCACACAGCCCAGCGGCCCGAAGTCCTCCGGGTAGTAGCAGAACTTGCAGTAGAACCGGTTTCGCAGCCGGTCCGGTTTGGTCGGCCGTGGGTTGTGCCCTCCGGCGACCCGGCGGTAGTTCGGGCTGGTGCAGGCGTCCCATACCCGGATCCGTTCGATGCGCGTGAGGCCCGGCTGGACGTCCACTACCCGGTCGGTGACGTCGAAGCAGCGGCAGGTGGGGCAGACGTAGGTGCAGATCCGGCAACTGAGGCACCGCTCCCCGTGCCGCATCCAGATCCGGTCGTTGAACAGGGGACGCCACTTCTCTGGCGGGACCACCGGGACCGGCTCGTTGTACTCCTCGACGGGCAGGGGCTCTCCCTTCGGTTCCTCTACCGGCAGCCCCTCCAGGATCGCCACCCCTTTCGGCGTCACCGGCTGGAGGAAGTAGCCCTCTTCGCCGGGGCGGATCAACACGTCCAGGTGGGTGGCATCCGTCGGACCGCCCCCCATCGACGTGCAGAAACAGCCGTCCCACATCCGCGTGCAGGCCATCCCCACCAACACCGTCCGCTCCCGATGGTGCCGGTAGTACCGATCCGGCGGGTCCTGTTCCAGGAAAAGGGCGTCGATGACGGCGATCCCGTGGGCGTCGCACGGGCGGATGCCGAAGAGGACCTGCTTTCGATCTGGCAGGACTTCCTCAAGGGCTACCTCTTTCCCTTTCTGTTCGATGCGCAGGAGGACCTCGGTGGCGGGGAGCAGGAAGTCCTTGGCGGAGAGTTCGGGTCGCTCGTAGTCGAACAGGATCTGATCGCTGCCCGTCACAGGGCGGTAGAGGACGTGTCCATCCACATCGGTGGGGGCGACCAGGTCTACCTCCTCTGCCAGTTTGTCCAGCCAGCGTCGCAGTCCGTCCAGGGTGGTGAATCGCATCACGACCTCCCACGTGCGCCCGTGGTCGGGCGTCTTCCTCAACTCATCAGCGTGTTCTGCACCCAATCTCCGATCAGCCAGTAGCGGAAGTCCTGCCCCTGGCTGCACTGGATCGCGCCGACGATCCCATAGACGACGGCTCCCAGTGGTATCAGGGTCAACAGCAGGGCGGCGGGGAAGCAGAGCAGCCCCACCAGCACGACCGAGAGGAGCGCGCCGATGGCCCAAGCGCCCCCGGCCAGGACCCCGCCGCCAATCCAGAAGGTCAGTTGAAAGATGAGGGCCTGAAGGCTCTGGAAGGCGACGTAGCGGGAGCGGTCCTTGTATACCAGATAGATGACCAGGGCGGCGATGATGCCCAGGAGACCCGAGATGGGATTGAGCAGGACGCTGAGGTGGGCCAGCATCGCCCAGGTCCGCTCGTCGGCCGGGCTTAGGGGTTGGGGGGAAAGTTGCTCTGTGGTCATTTGGTGCTCCTCCCTTAGATTGGGGATCCTTCCGGACCCAGTTCGAAGAGCAGCGGGGTCAGCGTCTCCTCCCGGCCGGCCCGATGGCCGTAGAGGGCTTCGACCTCGCGGACCAGGAGCCGGTTGAGGAGGCTGAGCGGCAGGTCCATCGGGCAGACCCGCTCACATTCGTCGCACTCCACGCACCGGCCGGCCAGGTGGAGCGCACGGCCCAGGTGGAAGATGTGTTTCTGAGGCACGTCGATGGCCGCGTCCACCCACAGGCCGTCGTCCCGCTCGAACATACAGATGGTGCAGTAGCAGCCGGGGCAGACCTGACGGCAGGCGTAGCATCGGATGCACCGGTCGAACTCGCGCAGCCAGAAGGCGAGCCGTTCCGCGGGGGGCATCTCCTCGATCCGCGCCAGGTCCGACCAATCGTCCTCGACCGGCGGGGCCTCTGGGGGTTCTCCCACCAGAACGTCGTAGACGACCGGGGTGCGGTCGGTGCAGCGGCCACATTTGGCGGCGGGCTGGCCGTCCTTGCCCACCACTCCCTCGCAGGCGACGCCGATGGCGACGACCCGCTCCCGCTCGATCTGCCGCTCAGCGAGCAGGACGTTGAGCGTGCGGCTGTCGCACGGCTTGACGACGACGGCGACGCGCGGGGGTTCCTCCCCCCGTTTGCGGGGCTTTTTCTTGTCGTGCAGGTAGGTGGTCAGGTTGTGGACGCAGTCGGGGCTCCAGATCAGCCGGTCGACCTCGGCGGGGTCGTAGACGAAGGCGGGGCGGGCTCCGCCGCGGGGGCTGGCTTCGTAGCCAATGACGCAGTCCACCCGTTCGCTCTCCAGGAGTTGGCGGGCGTGCTCACGGATCTGTTGGGTCAGCGGTTCATTGATCGGCACCTTTCCTCCTTTCTCAAGAGGGTCGGCGCACGGCCGTAAGGGGAATAGCCCGGCGGCTTTCCCTGGATGTTTGGCGGTTATTATATCCCTTTGGAGGAATCTGCCAAGCGCGGTCCCCTGGGGTATCGAGGGGTTCTGTGACCGAGTTGTTACGTTTTTTTAACGTTCGATTGGTTGCAGGTGCCCTGCTTCTATGTTATAATGCGAATGCCCGTGGGGATGAACGGCTTCGACGGGGAAGGAAGGCCACGGATGGCGAGCCGGGGGGCTTCGGCCCCGTTAACAACCGAGCGCTAACCCAAAAGTGCCAACAATTGGGCTGCGATTCCCGTCGCCGCCTAGTGCGGTAAGGGAGAAAGGATCCCCCTGAACGGGATCCCGTCCGCCCCGGCCTCGCGCTGGCGGGTCGGGGGCCGGGCGTCACAGAGCCAGCGTGCGGCGACCGGACGCCGATAGGGTCGCTTAAGTCCTGATCGGCTTTGCCCAGGTGTAGCGCGGTCGGCGGCGACTCCCTGGGCGAGATGGCAACAGCCGACTACGCTCGTAGAAGTCCGTGGCCGAATTCTCCGGACGCGGGTTCGATTCCCGCCATCTCCACCTGCCGGGCCGGTGCCCCAAGGTGCCGGCCCGCTTTTACGCACGAGGAAAGGCGAATGAGCGGCCGGATCTTGCTCCTCACTGGAGAACGGGGCGTCGGAAAGACTACCGTTTGTCGCAAGGTCGTGGCGCGCGCCAAGGAGGCCGGGTATACCTGTGGCGGCCTGCTCACTATGCGGGCTGGCGAGCAGCGTATAGTGGTGGACGTGAGCACCGGCGACACGCGGCCGCTCACCCTCTCCGAGGGGGGCGTAAAGATGGGGCGGTTCCGCTTCGACCCCGCGGTCCTCGCCTGGGGTGCCGAAGCGATCGCCCGGGCCGTCCCGTGTGATCTCCTGATCGTGGACGAGGTTGGCCCACTAGAGGTAGAGCAGGGGCGGGGATGGGTGATCGCACTGGATATTCTCCGCGCTGCCCATTTTCGCCTCGCCCTGGTGGTCGTCCGGCCCGAACTGGTCAGCAGGGTCCAGTTGCGCCTCCCCACTTCCGCCCCTGCCGTCTTGCGGGTCACGGAGCACAACCGGGACCGGTTGCCCGATCTCCTGTTTGGCCTTCTGGAGCGGGAGGGCAACGCGCTCTCGTAGGGCGGCGTTTCCCCGCACCTATGTCGTCTGCGTGGGAAGGGCTACTTTCCCTCCAGCGCTGCGTGTAAGGCCTCCAACGGCAGCAGCGCGCAGTGAATCCGCGCCGGCCCCAGTTCCACCCCCAAAAGGGCCAGGATGTCTTTCTGCGTCAGTTGGCGCAGTTCGGCGACTGGTTGGCCGTGGATGTGTTCGGTGAGCATCGACGCAGCGGCCATACTGATGATGCAGCCGTCGCCGCTGAAGGCGGCCCTGGCCACCTGTCCCTCTTCGTCTATCCGCAGTTCGATCCGTACCCGGTCCCCGCAAATCGGGTTGTCTTTTTCCCCCACCAGGTCAGGAGCCTCCAGTCGCCCCCGGTGGCGGGGGTGGCGGTAGTGGTCGAGGACACGTTCCCGATAGGGAGTCGAGGCCATAGGAAGGCTCCGTCACGTCTGCTGGGCCTGTTGCTTCCGATACGCCTTTAGCCCTGCCTGCAGTGCCCTGAGAGGGGTCAGGGCGCACCGACGCCGCCCGGACCCTACAGGGGCGTCCAGGATACGGAGCACTTCCTCTTCGTTGATCGCCTCCAGTTCGGCGAGTGTCTTCCCTTTGATGTGCTCCGTGAAGATGGAAGCGGAGGCCATGCTGATGATGCACCCCTCTCCCTCGAAGGCGACCCGGGCGACCCGCCCTTCCGAATCGAGGTCGATCTCCAGGTGGACCTGATCGCCGCAGGAGGGGTCATCCGCGTCGGCGGCGATGTCCGGTGATTCCAACCGTCCCCAGTTCCTGGGGTTCGCGTAGTGATCCAGGATGTGCTCTCGGTACAGATCGCTCATTTCCCTACGATCCTCGCTACGTGTTCCAAAGCCTCGGCCAGTCGGTCGGCTTCTTCCTTCGTGTTGTAAAGGTAAAAACTGGCACGGGTCGTTGCCACGAGGCCCAGGCGGCGGTGGAGGGGTTGGGCGCAGTGGTGACCGGCTCGCACGGCGACCCCTTCCATATCCAGTAAGTGGGCCAGGTCGTGGGGGTGGATGTTGCGGAAGGTGAAGGCGATGACCCCACCCCGGTGCTCGGCGGGTGGCCCGACGATCTTCAGGCCGGGCAGGGCGGAGAGCCGTTCCATCGCGTAGGCGACGACTTCCTGCTCGTGGGCTGCGATGGCCTCCATCCCGATCTCCGTCAGATAGTCCACCGCCGCGCCCAGGCCGATCCCCTCGACGATGGCAGGGGTGCCAGCCTCGAACTTCCACGGGAGGTCGTTCCAGGTGGAGCGGTCCCATTCCACCCGGCGGATCATGTCCCCACCCCCGAGGAAGGGAGGCATTTCCTCCAGCAGTTCCTCCCGCCCGTAGAGCACGCCGATGCCGCTGGGCCCGCACATCTTGTGCCCGGAGAAGGCGAGGAAGTCGCACCCAAGATCCTGCACGTCCACCGGCATATGGGGGACCCCCTGTGCGCCGTCCACCAGCGTCACTGCCCCTGCTTGGTGGGCCTTCTGGACGATCTCCTTGACCGGCGTTATGGTCCCCAGAACGTTGGACATCATCGTGAAGGCGACCAGTTTGACCCGGTCGTCCAGAAGGTCGTCCAACCGGTCCACGTCGAGGAGCCCGTCGTCGGTGATGGGGAGGTAGACCAGTTCGGCCCCTTTCTCCTGAGCCAGGAGTTGCCAGGGGACGATGTTGCTGTGGTGCTCCATCTCGGTGAGGAGGATGCGGTCACCGGGGCCGATGTGGGTCCGTCCCCAGGTGTAGGCGACCAGGTTGATGCTCTCGGTGGTGTTGCGGGTGAAGATGATCTCCTCACGGGCGCGGGCGTTAATGAAAGAGGCCACCTTGTCCCGCGCTTCTTCGTAGGAGCAGGTGGCCTCCTCGCTGAGGGTGTAGACCCCTCGATGGACGTTAGCATAACACGTACGATAGGCCGTCTCCATCGCCTCCAGGACCGGCAGGGGCTTCTGGGAACTGGCGGCACTGTCTAGGAAGACCAGAGGCTTGCCGTGGACCTGGCGGGAGAGGATTGGGAAGTCTGTGCGGATTCGTTCTACGTCCAGCATAGCCGTGCTCCTTGCTTGTGAAGGGATAGAGCGATCTGGAGATAAAGTATACCACGATCGGGTTGGGGGACAACTGGCGGGGTCTCCGTCTGGGGGAAAATGGACCGACGGTGCCCGGCATCTCGCCGGACACCGTCGGCCCTCTGTGCGTGTAGGGGGCTTTAGGGACCGGAGGGCGTTAGTGCCAGAGCGTGACTCCAAACAGTTGCGGGGTGCTGCCGGTGAAGCACCAATTGCTGGTGCCGATCCCGGAGCCGGGTAGTATCTGGCCCTGCCCGATGAGGGCCTCTTGGAAAGCGCCGACCAGGGTGTGTCCGTCGATGTCGTCCACCCGGACGGCGGCGAAACCGACGATGTGGTACAGGAAGGCGTGGCCGCCACCCCCCGCCCGGGGCCAGCCGATGCCTTCTGGCTGAGGGAAGTTCTCGGCCATATAGTCGCTCATGTAGATGTGGTCGAACACGGGCACGTAGGCGATCTGCCCCTCGAAGGCAGAGATGGACATCAGCGACGACTGTCGGGCGCCGGGGTCGCCGTGGATGAAATCCCCGTCCGTCCCACCGACGGTTCCCGCGAAGATGGGGAAGGGATAGGGGCAGGCTCCGCTGGCCCACCCCTTGAGCCCATCGTCGGTGGAGGTCTCCGGGTTCGGGCCGCAGCCGCGGTTAGGGACGTTCTGCTCGAAGGTGCGGTAGAGCGGGTCGGACTGGCTCAGATGTTCGGTGTTGTAGATGTAGTTGAGGTTCAGCCACCCCCGGTGGGCGTTGGCGGACGTAGGATCGCCGATGCAGAGTCCGTCGTCCTGCCGGCAGAACATGCCGCCGTGATGCTGGTTGGTCTCGATGACCACGAACGTTTCATCGGGCTCCAGGTTCTCGATGACCTGGAGGGGCACGGCGATGGGCAAAACGCCGCCGGCCATCTGGACGATCCGGCCGGTCATCGCCGTCGCCTTACCGGGCACCCGGAAGTGATTGACCCCGCCCAGTCGCATGAAGGTCGTCGGTCGGGTGATGATCAGGGAGACCTCCACACCGGTGGCTCCGTGGGGGATGGTGCCCGCGCCCACTTCCCCCAGCCGGTTCTCCTCGGCGTCGACGTACCAGGCCTGCACCCTGCTCTGTTGCCCGTCGTTGGCGATCCCGTTCTGACTGGCCAGGTCCAGCACGGCTTGCTGGACGGCTGCGTCGTCGGCCTCGCTGCCTGGGCGGCACTGGAGGACGGCATCGGCCAGCACTCGGGTCCCGGCGAGCGCGGCGGCGTCGGCCGCGTTCTGGGCCTGTCGGCGGGAGGCGTGCAGATACCCCCCGTCGAGGGCCAGACCGACGGCGAGCAACAGGGCGACCATCGCAAACGCTACGATCACTACGGCCTGTCCGCGTTCTTTCTCCATATTCTCCTCCTCAATCCCTTCACGGGGTTGAGATCACCGCCTCCACGGCGACGCCGCGGAGAACGATCTGTCCGTCGGGCATCATCGCCCCAAACAACGGGTTGACGAAGGTCATCGTGTACGGCACGGTTACCGTCACCGGGGCACCGGGCGTGAGGGGAGAGGGCATCTCTACCCTCACCGCCTCCGGATTGACCTGCACCAGTCCGGAGGAGGCGGAGGCCGCTCGGGCCCGGATCCCGTCGATGTCGTTGGGTCGTATAGCCGCGTACAACGCGCCCTCTCCTGCGCAGTCGTTCACCGTCACCATAGCGTACCAAACTCGACCCAGGTCTAGCAGACCCAGGAGGATGATCAGGAGAACGGGTAAGAGAAGGGCGAACTCGACGATGCTTTGACCTTTCTGGCTTCGCTGTACGGTCCTCATCTTCCCCTCCTTCCCCTTACGGGAGAATCGTGAGAACTTGCAGATTGGCAGCGTCGATCTGCAACGACAGGGTCTCTCTGGTGGTGATGTCCAGCGCTGCGATCGTCCAGACCGCTGCCCCTTCCTCGTTGGTTGCCAGGTGAAGGCTGACCGTCGCCCCCGGGTGGCCCTCCAGGAATTCCTGGCCTCCATACGCCAGGAAGATCGAGAGGGCGTCCCGGGGACCCTCCTGCCAGCCTCCCGGTTCCAGTGTCTGGGGTGTGGTCCAAACCTGGGCGCGGTTCGCTACCCGGGCCTGGCTGGCGTCTACCAGAAGGTCGAAGACGGTCTGTTGGCTGGGCGAGTAGAAGACGAAGGCCCATTGGGGCGGGTCCTCCAGCAATGTGTCCGGGTCCTCCGTCTGCCACTGGGTCGAGGCGGAGACCAGTCCGGCGTCCGGCGCCTCGGAGCGGACGGTGACCTCCGCCCGACGGTAGGCGTTCCACAGCGACACCGGCTCCAAAGTTGGCGCCGGGGTCGGCGTCGGCTCCGCCGGGCCCGGGTAGGTGCAGCCTGCGATGAGAAGCAGCATCGCTAAGAGCCAGGCCGTTCTCATCCTGCCTATCCTCGCTGCCTGTCTCACTATGGCCATCCCCTCAGCACCAGAGGGAGGAAAACGGACCGGTTGAAACCGCGGGTGTAGAATATCTCGTAGTACGTGTCGGTCTCCTCCGACCGTATCCGTTCCTCCCAGACCACGTGTAACCGGCCCTGGTCGTCGAAGGTGGTCCAGGGCATAATGGACACCGCATCCGGGCTGCGGGAGACGTTCCTGGGTGTGGACCAGGTTTTCCCCCCGTCGGTCGAGCAACTGACCCAGACCTCCTCCGCGCCCGGGGGAGGATCGCTCTCCCGAAAGCCGTGCCAGGTGATGCAGACCTGGGTTTGGCTTCCTTCGAAGACGGCCACGTGGGGGGTCAGGTCGGCCGGGTCGATCTGGTTCAGCAGCATCGGGACGTCGGAGACGCGCACGGAGGGGAGGAGCCATCTTCCCTCGGTGGCATCGTAGCGGACGTAGCGCACGTATTGTCCCTGGTCGGCGTTCTCCCCCCACACCACGTGCAGGTCTCCCGTCGCGCCGGCGGCGATGGCCGGGTTCACGGAGAGGGTGATCCCCTCCGAAAGGGTGACAGGAGGGCTCCAGATGACCGTTCCGCTCGCCGTCACCGTGCCGCTCATGTAGAGGATCGTCCGTTCAACGGCGGATTGCTTCTCCTCCCAGACGAGGTGGAGGGTCGCTCCGTCGGAGCCAGCGACGACCGCTGGAAACTGAGACCCGCCCAGGAAGGCCGTGTGGGTGAAGAAGACCGTCGCCGTCGGCCACTCCGTCGCCGTCAGCGGGCGGGAGGTGTGGAAAAGATCGGTGGGGGCGCCGGGCGAACGGTTCGCGCTGAAGATGAGATGCAACCGTCCCCCCGCGACAGTGAGGTGGGGGCGTGTCGGGGCGTCGGAGTTCGGCCCGGGGATGGGATGGATGGTCCAACGGTCGGCCCCCTTTCTTGCTTCGTAGACGACGACCCGGTCGCCGGGCACGGCGCGTTGGGCCCATGTGACGAGGAATTGCCCCTCCACCGAGAGGCCGTCCGGTGGGAAGATCTCGTCTGTCGTGATGGTGATGGTCTCGGTTTGTGACCAGGTCTCCCCGTCGTCCTGCGTGGTGCGGGCGTACAGCCAGCCGTCCTCCCCGCCGCCCAGCGGCTGGTCGCGCCAGACGACCAGCAGCCGCCCGGGCGGACCCGCGACGATGGCGGGTCGGCGGGCCTGGTCGATGTCGCTGTTGGAGAGGTTCGCCGGTGGCCTGGAAGGCCAGTCCGACCAGCCGGTGTCAGCGGCTGCGGAGGTGGCGACCAGCATCAGTCCGGCGAGCGCCAGGGCCGCCGTCCATTTGCAGGCCGTTCTGCGTCTCGTCGGGAGGGATCCCTCGGTCAATGGTCTCATCGTTCAGCCGGGCACTCCGTCAGTTCTTGTAGAGGATGATGATCAACGGCACGGTCTCATCCTCTTCAACCGTGACTTGGTAGGTGTTAGAGTATCGTTCCCCATTGATCCAGGTCTCGCCGACCACGGTGTAGGTGCAGGCCGGCAGCGAGTCCGTGCTATAGGCGGCGTTCTCGTCGGAGTAGGTGATCAGATCCACCCCGCACCCCGTCACCCGGACGGCGACCCGCGGGTATGGGGAGAGGCTGCCGGCCAGGGAGATCCACGTCTCGCCGACGATGGAACTGGTCCCGCTGGGCGGCGGCGCGGGCGGGGTGCCCTCGGCCGAGACGGTCACCGTGATGGAGGTGGAGGTGTTGTCATCCTCCTCGGATTCCATCACCTGATCCAGCGAGTCCACCACCGCCCAGACTGGGAAGGTTCCCGTGACCTCGAAGCCGTGCTGGAACGTGATGGTCATCGGGATGCTGGCCCCCGCGTCGAGGGAACTGACCGCCGCCCATGCCACCGGCCGACTGATGGGGTCCGCGCTGTACAGATCGACCCAGAACAGGCTGTTGGCGGCTCGGTCGCCGAGGTTGGCCACCGTCACCCGGAAGTCCAGCGGCTGGTAAGTGGATATGACCTCGGTGGAGGTGATCAGTTCCAGGCTGGTGACCGCGAGGTTGGGCATCGGGCAAGGGGATTTCAGGGTCGCACTGACCTCGGGCGTCCGCCGGTTGAAGGCGCTGACCGTATGGGTCCCCTCCGTGAGGTCGACGGGGATGGCGGTCTCCCACTCGGAGGGTTGGTCAAGCGCCTCCACGATCGCCACCAGGTCGCCGTCCCAGAAGATCCGGACGTAGTCGTTCCGGTTCTGGTAGTCCCAGTTGTAGCCCCTGACTTGGATGGTCGTCTCCCCCGGAGCGGCACACTGGGGGGCGATGACGATGTAGGCATCGGTGGTGCAGCCCTGCACTGTAGCGGCGTCGCTCTTGCCGTAGCCGCTCACCTGGACCGTCTGGCCCGTCTGGAGGGGCTGATCGGTCGGCAGGGGGAGGAGGAAGTGGCCGTCGCTGCCGACGATGGTGCCGTCCTGATACAGGTATCCGGTGGTGTCGGTGATCACGATCGTTACCGAGCGGCCGGGCTGAGCGGTGCCGCTGATGACCGTGCTGCCGTGGCAGAGCGGCTCGTCGATGACGATGTCCGCCAACTCTCCAGTGACGACAGCGGAGTCGGACCGGCCGTAGCCGGACACCTCGATCACGTGACCGGGCTCCAGCGGTGGCAGCAAGTCGAACCGGAAGGTGCCGTCGGGCTGGACCGTGGTGCAGAGGATAGGGAAGGAGGTGTCCATCAGGTCGCGGATGCAGACATCCTGGTCCGGTTCCGCGGTGCCGCTCACCGACACGTCCCCAGCGAGCAGCGGCCGGTCGATATAGATGGGGGCCATCTCTTCCACATAGACCACGGTGACGCTCCCGCTGGCGGTGACGATCCCCCCCAGCGGGTCCTGCCCGGAGACCGTGACGTCGTTGGTCGTCGTCTCCCAGATCGGGTGGGAGACCACCCAGATGATGGGGACGCCGTCTGGTGAGAGGACGATCGGCGTGGTGGAGGCGCCGAGGCTGTCCGCCACGACGACGTTGGTCAGGGTGATGTCGCCGGTGTTCTGGACGGCGAAGGTGAAGTCGACGGCGGTCCCCGGCTCCGTGACGTACTCGGGGTCCGCCGACACGGTCAGTTGGATGTCGGGGTGGATGACGACGACGGTGGCTTCGTCGGTGGCGGACACCGTCTGGCCGAAGGGGGTGCTCCCGTCGACTGTCGCCACCACCGTCGTGTTCTCGCTCGGGGTGAGGGAGATGGTGTGGACCACGGTCTCGCCAGCCGGGAGTGTGCCAAGGTTGAAGGAGTTGCCGAAATTGTCCACCAGGATCACGTTGAACAGATCTACCTCACCGGCGTTGACGACGGTGTAGGTGAACTGGACCGTGTCCCCTTCGTAGATCATCGGCGGCTCGGCGGTGACGCTGATCGAGACACTCGCCTCCCCCAACACGTCGTCCAGCGGGTCGCTCTGGGTTCTCCCCAGCGTCTGGATCGTCCTCGCGGCGCGGGTGTGGATCTCGAAGGGGTCCGATAGGGGCTGGAACAGGGGTGTGACGAACCCCGTTGTGTACTGAAGATCGACCACCACCCGATCTCCGACCACGAGCAGCGAGGGGTCGGTGAAGACATCGGTCCCGGGGCCCTTGTCGTACCAGATACGCACGGCGACCTCTTCGCGGGGGACCAGGGAGATTTTGCTCAGGACCTGCTGCTGGATCCCCGCGTAGTCGCGCGGTTGGGTGATGCCGTACCGGACCCCTTCGCGGGCGGCGTTGAAGAGGTTGGTGTAGATGAAGAACACCCGGGCGAATTCGATGATGCCCAGCAGTACCAGGAGAAGGATCGGCAGGACAATCGCGAACTCCACCAACGCTTGTCCGTGTCGTCGTCCCTTTCCCCTCTGCATCGAATCGTCCTCCCGCGTGTGCTCTTCTTCAAAATAGAATCGTTTGGGAAAAGGGAAGGGTAACGGGGGGAGAGCGATCTGTTGAGCCCCTCTTTTGCGTTACCTGGCGATAGGGGTAAAACGATGTATAATGTGAGGGCAACTCCTCAAAGGCTGAGAGAATGTGCCCTCGCCCAGAAGATGAAGCCGACCTGGTCCGCCGTGCGGTCCGCGGGGACAAGAAAGCACTAGAAACGCTGTATTCCCGGTATGTGGACAGCGTCTATCGGTTCATGTACTATCGCACCGGCGACCAGGCGGTAGCGGAGGATCTTACAGCGGACGTGTTCGCGGCAATGCTGAAGGCCATTCCGCGGTATCAGGAGCGGGGGGCCCCGTTCGGGGCGTGGCTTTTCCGCATCGCGCGGGCCCAGTGGGTCGATTATCAGCGGAGGGAAGAGCGGCGTAAAACGGTCCCGTTGTACGAGGATGCCTTCTCCGAGCCAGCCGTCAGGCCGTCCCCGGAGGAGATCCTCTCCCACGTCTACTTCGCATCCCTGCTCCGTCATTTGACGGAGGAACAGCAGGAGGTCGTTCTGCTGCGATTTGTAGGCGGGCTGAGTCACAAGGAGATCGCAGAAGTCATCGGGAGCAACCCGGACGCGGTGAAGGCGAAGGTGCATCGAGCGGTGCAGCGCCTGCGAGAGATCCTGAAGAAAGAGGGAGTCGACGGCCTGGGAAGCGCGCAGGCGGGTCGGCAGGAGGGAAATTGAGATGTCCCAGGACCGATGGGAGGAAGAATTTGCCGAGTGGATTCAGGCCGTCCGCCATCCTACGTTGACCCCGCGGGCGCGGAAACGGATATGGCGCGAGGCGCAGAGGCGGGCTCGGCCTGCCGGGAGGGTCCCTTTCCCCTTCCTTGTCCTGCGGCTTCGTCCGGTTGCCGTGGCGCTTGTCTGTGTGTTCGCCCTCTTTGTGGGCACCTTCGGCACGGTCCTCGCCGCTCAGAACAGCATGCCCACGGATTTTCTCTATCCCGTGAAACGGGCTTCGGAGGGGGTCTGGTGGGCCGTTGTGCCGGCGGACGACCGGCCCGTCGTGGCCGTGGAACTGGCCGTGCGGCGAATGGTGGAGGTGGAATACCTGCTCGATAACGGCGAGCCGGTTCCGGACGATCTGTGGGACGATCTGGCGGGGTGGCTGGCCGAGGTAGAGCAGGGGGAGGGGGGACAGGTGCCAGAGCATGTCCAGGCCCGGCTGGAGCACCACCTCCGGGTCTTGGAGCAGCAGATGGCCCGCCATCCCGACAATCCGGGGCTGCGTCGGGCGATAGAGGCCTCTCGGCATGCGTTGGAGGTTCTCTTCGGCTCCCCGAATGGTCAGCCGCCTGTTTCCACGCCGTCCGTCTCCCCGGGCCCGCCGTCCACCCCGCCGGGGCACGAGGGGACGCCGGCCTGGTACCGCCACCGGCCGACGCCGCCTGCTGGGCAGGGCGAGGAACACGGTCCGCCGTCCACTCCGCCGGGGCAGAGCGGGGAACACGGTCCACCGACCACTCCGCCGGGGCAGAGCGGAGAGCAGGGCCCGCCGTCCGCCCCACCGGGGCAGGGTGGGGAACACGGTCCACCGACCACCCCGCCGGGGCAGAGCGGGGAGCAGGGACCGCCGTCCACCCCACCGGGGCAGGGTGGGGAACACGGTCCACCGACCACTCCGCCGGGGCAGAGCGGGGAGCAGGGCCCGCCGTCCGCCCCACCGGGGCAGAGCGGAGAGCAGGGCCCGCCGTCCACCCCACCGGGGCAGAGCGGGGAGCAGGGCCCGCCGTCCACCCCACCGGGGCAAGGCAAAAAGTAACCGTGTGAGGAAAGTTTCCGGCCGTTGAAGCAACAGTCGTTGTACGGGCGAACCGGCAGGTCGTTGGCCTGTCGGTTCGTCTATCCTTCCCTTTGAGTGCGGCCTTGACAGGTTGCCCGCTTGCCCCTATAATTACCACCCCCGCCCGCTGGGAGGGGGCATTTCGTTGACAGGAGCGTAAGGCGAGATGGGAGCGGTTCCGAAGAGAAAGGTCTCCAAAGGACGGCGCAACCGGCGCCGAAGCCACCACGCGTTGAGGTTGCCTCACCTGGTGCTTTGCCCACATTGCCACAAACCGATGCTCCCCCACCGGGTTTGCCCCAACTGTGGGATGTACCGAGGGCGTGAGGTCATCGAGATAGAGGAAGAATGATCGATCGGGGTCTTTAGATGAAGAAGCCGCTGGAAGGAAAGGTCGCAGTGGTTACTGGCGCGTCGCGCGGGATCGGCCGGGCGATCGCGCTGGAACTGGCCCGACGGGGCGCGAAAGTCGTCGTCAACTACAACCGAAGCGGTGAGGCCGCAGCCGAGGTGGTCGATGCGATCCGGGCGGCGGGAGGAGAGGCGGTCGCCTGCCAGGCGGACGTCTCCCAGTTCGACCAGGCACAGCGGCTGATCAAGACGGCGCTGGATACCTACGACGGCCTACACATCTTGGTCAACAACGCTGGGGTAACCCGCGACCGGCTGATCCTGATGATGACGGAGGAGGATTGGGATACCGTCATTCGGGTGGACCTGAAAAGTTTGTTCAACACCTGCAAGGCGGCGACCAAGCCGATGATCCGGCAGCGATATGGTCGCATCATCAACATCTCCTCCGTCGTCGGCATCGCCGGGCAGGGTGGGCAGACGAACTACGCCGCAGCCAAGGCGGGCGTCATCGGGTTCACCAAGAGCCTGGCGAAGGAACTAGGACCCCGTGGGATCACCGTCAACGCGGTCGCCCCAGGGCTGATCCCGACGGACCTGACGGCGGATCTGCCGGAGGAGTTACGGGAGAAGGCGGTCCAGCAGACCCCGCTGGGGCGGGTGGGTCGGCCGGAGGAGGTCGCGTACGCTGTGGCGTTCCTTGCTTCCGACGAGGCATCGTTCATCACCGGCGTCGTCCTCCCGGTGGATGGCGGCCTGGTGATGTCTGGTTGATGGATCGATGGGTGGAGGGAGGTAGCGGTTTGAGTGAGCGCGGAGAGACTCCCGCGATCGGTCGCATCACCGTCGACACCGATGTGCTGAGGACGATCGCCCGGATGACGGCACTGGCCGTCCCCGGCGTGGTGCGGATGACCCCTCCCCTGGGGTTGCAGCGGATCCTGGGGAGGGAGGACGGGGTGGAGGTCACGGTACGGGACGGTCGGGTGTGGGTCGAACTGTACGTCGTCGTCGAAGCGGGGCGGAACCTCCTCGCGCTGGGACGGCAGATCCAGGCAGAGGTCACCCGGGCGATCAGCGACATCGTAGGGATGCCGGTGGAGGCTGTCAACGTCCACATCGAGGACGTGGTCTCCCCTCTTCAAGGCTAGCGAGGTCGGAAGGCGACGTGAAAGCCCGTCGTCGTGCCCGTGCGCTTGCCCTTCAAGCCCTTTATGAGATCGACAGCGTAGGCCATCCGCCGGAAGTGGTGCTGGAGGAGCGGCTGGCGGAGACACCCCTGCCGGAGCAGGCCGCTGAGTTCAGCCGTCACCTCGTCTTCGGCGTGCTCCGCTACCGGCCTGTGCTCGATCGGTTCATCCAAGAGCACGCGCCGGAGTGGCCCGTGGAACAAATGGCGTGTATCGACCGAAACATCCTCCGGATGGCCCTCTTCGAGTTCGCCGTGGATGGCTCCACGCCCGTGAAGGTGGCGATCAACGAGGCGGTGGAATTGGCCAAGATGTTCGGGTCGGATAGCAGTTCTCGTTTCGTCAACGGCGTTCTCGGCGCGCTGGTGTCCCGTAAGGACGCCATCGCAAGAGCGGTGCAGGAGATCGATCAGTCGTAAGAAACGGCCCCGGAAAGGGGCCGTTGTTTTGTCATCTCAAGGTGTTAAAGGAGAGCACTATGGTCGTGAAAGTGATCATTATGGGCGCTGCGGGTCGGGATTTTCACAATTTCAACGTCTTCTTTCGGGACAATCCGAACTACGAGGTCGTTGCCTTCACCGCCACGCAGATCCCCAACATCGAGGGGCGCAGGTATCCGCCTGCGCTGGCTGGAGGGCTCTACCCCGAGGGAGTCCCCATCTACCCGGAGGAGGACCTGGTCGAATTGATCCGCCGATATGAGGTGGACCGGGTGGTGTTCGCCTATTCCGACGTCTCCCACGAGTACGTGATGCACAAGGCCTCCCAGGTGGTGGCGGCCGGGGCGGACTTCTGGCTGATGGGGGCCGGTTCGACGATGCTGAAGAGCAACAAGCCGGTGGTAGCCGTGTGTGCGGTGCGCACGGGATGCGGGAAGAGCCAGACCACCCGGCACGTCTGCGACCTCCTGCAGAAGATGGGAAAGAAAGTCGTGGTCGTCCGCCACCCGATGCCCTACGGCGACCTGGCTGCCCAGGCGGTCCAGCGGTTCGCCACATACGAAGACCTGGACCGGCATCACTGTACCATCGAGGAGCGGGAGGAGTACGAGCCGCATCTGGACCGGGGGGTGGTCGTCTACGCGGGGGTGGACTACGAACGGATTCTCCGTCAGGCGGAGGCGGAAGCGGACGTGGTGGTGTGGGATGGGGGAAACAACGACCTGCCTTTCTTCGTGCCCGATTTGCACATCGTCGTGGCGGACCCCCACCGGCCGGGTCACGAACTCCGGTATCACCCTGGGGAGGCCAACCTGCGCAGGGCGGACGTGGTGGTGATCAACAAGGTGGACACCGCATCCCCCGAGGGCGTGGCCGAGGTGCGGGAGGACATCTACGCGGTCAACCCGCAGGCGGTCGTCATTGAGGCCGCCTCTCCCATCTTCGTCGAAGACCCCGGAGCCATCTGTGGCAAGCGGGTGCTGGTGGTCGAGGATGGTCCCACGCTGACCCACGGCGAGATGACCTATGGGGCCGGGGTTGTGGCGGCCCGGCGGTTCGGCGCAGCCGAGTTGGTCGATCCGCGTCCCTACGCCGTCCGCTCCATCGCCGCTACCTTTGAGAAGTATCCCCATATCGGGCCGCTCCTGCCAGCGATGGGCTACGGCAAGGAACAGATCGAGGATCTGCAAGAGACGATCAACCGTACCGACTGCGACCTGGTCTTGGTCGCCACGCCCATCGACCTGCGTCGGCTGATCGACATCCGCCATCCGGTGGACCGGGTACGGTACGAACTTCAAGTCATCGGTCAGCCCACCCTGGAGGAGGTGCTGGTCAAGCGGTTTGGCTGACCGGGACGGGTGATTTTGCCACAGGGGCGCGGAGTTTTCTCAACACCCCGGGGCGTCTCTGTGTTCTCTACCGTGTAGTGCAGGCTGACGGCCTGCGCTACGTGGTGCAGGCCTAGCAGTTTGCGCTACGTAGTGTAGACCGTTAGCCTGCACTACGCGTATCCGCCTCCTGCATCTGCGGTTGCCACTTCCCCTCTTCGCGGGTATAATCCCCACGCGAGCGCTTTTTTGTCAAACCCGGTTGGAAGGAGCAGTGGGGTGGACAATCAGACGTTGCTGTTGGTGGTTCTTATCATCGCGATGGGGGCCTTTATGATTTGGTCCCAGCGGCGGGCGAAGCAGCGATACCAGAAGCGGTTGGAAGCGCTGCAGGTCGGCGATCGCGTGGTGACCATCGGTGGGATCTACGGGAAACTGACCTATATCGACCTGGAGGTGGACCGGGCCCGGCTGGAAATCGCACCAGGGGTAGAGATCGAGGTCAGTACGCGGGCGATCAGCGGCCGGGTTGAACTGACCGCGGAAGGGGAGTGAGCCGGAAAAGTGGAGGTGGAGGTCGCCGTTGCCAAAGTGCCCAAGTGGGCCACTTCGGAGAGCGGGGACACCCTGGAGATGATCGAACGGCCCCGCGGTGGCCTTTCGTTCGTCCTGGTGGATGGGCAACGGTCCGGGAAGGCGGCGAAGGCGATCAGCAACCTGGTTGCCCGGAAGGCGATCGCCGAACTGGCCGAGGGGGTGCGCGACGGGGCCGTCGCTCGGGCCGCCCACGACTACCTCCACGCGTACAAAGGGGGAAAGGTCTCCGCCACGCTGAACATCGTCTCCGTCGATCTGAACACCCGCACCCTTGTCCTTTCCCGTAACAACCCCTGTCCTGTGATCCTGGTCACTCCGGAGGAGGGGGTGCAGTTGCTGGATCAACCCTCCACGCCGGTCGGCATCTACTCCTGGACGAAACCGGTCATCACCGAGGTTCCCCTGCAGGCGGGGATCACCGTCGTGGTTTACACCGATGGCCTTCTGCACGCTGGGGAGCATCGGGGTGGGCCGATGGACCTGCCCGCAGTAGTTGAACGGATGGTCGCGGAGGGCAGGAGCGCCCGGCAGATCGCCGATGGGCTCCTGGAGCGAGCGCTGGCCCTGGAATCCGGCCGCCCGCGCGACGACATCAGTGTCCTCGTCCTGCAAGTGCTGCCGAAGGAGGGAGGGCAGATCCGCACCCTCTCCGTTTGTGTGCCCCTTTAATCCGTCGATGGCCTGAACGATGAACGGGCAACGCATCCGGCGCTGGCTTCGTGCCTACCTGAGAGATACCCGGGTCCTCTTCCGGCAGTTCCGTGGGACCCTTCTGATCTTTGCCGTCCTGCTTCTCCTGGGCACTCTGGGGGTCCACGCCACCTACGACGCCGGTCGATTGAGTTGGGGGCAGGCGTTTCACATCACGTTCAAGTTGATGTTCTTTGAGACCGTGGCCGAGTTCCCGGGCCATCCGCTGGCTCAGGCCATCTTCGTGCTGTGGCCTGTCCTGGGGCTCTTTCTGGTCGTCGATGGAATGGTCCGGTTCGGAACAGCGCTGTTCAACCGTCACGAACGAAGGGAGGCCTGGCAGGTGGCCGTGGCGTCAACTTATCGGCAGCATATCGTCGTCTGTGGGCTGGGAAGGGTCGGCTACCGCGTTACCCTCCAGTTGCTCCGAATGCGGCACGAGGTGGTGGGGATCGAACAGGACCCGAACGGGATGTTCCTGGATCGGCTCCGCGCGGAGGGGGTGCCCATCCTGGTGGGCGACGCGCGGCGTTCCGATCTGCTGGAGAAGGCCGGGGTGCCAGTGGCCTCGGCGGTAGTCGCCTGCACGGAGGACGACCTGACCAACCTGGAGATCGCGCTGGAGGCGCGGGAACTGAACCCCGGCATCAAGGTCGTGATGCGGATGTTCGACGAGCAGCTGGCGGAACGGGTCCGTAAGGGGTTCGGCATCCACACCGCCTTCAGCACCTCGGCGCTTGCCGCCCCCGCCTTCGCCGCCGCCGCCACCCGCGCGGCGGTGGAACATTCCCTCTACGTGGACGACGTGTTGCTCAACGTCAGCCGGATCACGGTGGCGGCCGGTTCTCCGCTGGACGGCAAACGGGTGGGGGAGGTGGAGCAGGAACTGGACCTTTCCATCATCCTCTACCGGGGAACGACTGGGGTCGACCTCCATCCGAAGCCCGACCTCGTGCTCCACGCGGGGGATCAGATCGTCGTCTTCGCCACGTTAGAGGCCCTGGCCTGCCTGAACCAGATGAACGTCGGGGAAGAGGTATGCTCTCCACCGAAGCGCGGTCCTCGATGGCTGGATCGGCTGCGGCGGGGAAGGTCCAGACGTTGACCGAAGGACCGCGGGTCGGCGTGGTGGGGCCGTGCGGGGCCGGGAAGAGCACGCTGGTGACCGGACTCCGTCGGCGCGGCATCGATGCCCGCGAGATCGCTCAGGAGCACTCCTACGTCCCGACGATGTGGCGACGGATCACTCGCCCCGACGTCCTCATCTACCTCGACGTCTCCCGGGAGGAGGCCGAGCGCAGGCTGCGTCGGAGTCTCCCGAAGGGGTGGTGGGAGGAGATCCTCCAGCGGCTCTCCCACGCCCGTTCCCACGCCGATCTGGTCGTGCCGACGGACGACCGGACGCCGGGGGAGGTGCTGGAGAACGTCTTGAGTTTCTTGAGGGAACATCACAGAGATACCGAGGATACAGAGGGATCATAATTTTGGAGAAAAGGCTCTGTGTTCTCCGTGCTCTGGGGTGAAAATCTAAGGAGGTTGGGTGTGCGGCTCTCTCAACTCTTTGGGCGGACGCTTCGCAAGCCCCCGGCCGATGCCTCAACCCCCGGCCTGGGGTTGGCCGTGCGCGCCGGGGTGATTCGACCGGTGGAACCGGGACGGTACGCCTGCCTCCCCCTGGGGTGGCGGGCCATACGACGGGCGGACGCCCTGGTACGGGCGGCGGTGGAAGACCTGGGCGGTCAGGAGATGTGGTGGCCGCCAGGGAGGGATGGCCTGAAGGCGGTGGTCGAACTGGCCCGCCGGGAGGTGCACTCCTACCGCGACCTCCCGCGATTGGTGTACCGGGTCGGGGCGGAGGAACGGCACGGACGGCTGGGGAAGGGGTTGCTGGCCGCGTTGCCGCCGTGGGGGATGGAGGCCTACAGCCTCCACGCCGACGGCGCGGACCTGGATGGGCTGTACGCCCGCGTCGTCGAGGCGTGGGAGGGGATCGCCAGCCGGTGTGGGCTGGAGTGGGTGTGGGCCGAGGCGGGCCTCGGGGAGGTGGAGGAAAGCGCGATGCTGATCCCCCATCCGGCCGGTGAGGATCGGCTGGTGCGTTGCCCGGGTTGTGGATAC
>DROW01000074.1 GCA_011388675.1 Chloroflexota bacterium
GGCTGTTCGCCTTCGCCGCCTGGCTCCCCCCAGATCCGACGTGGCCGCTGCAGCGGGAGTTCGCCGCCATCCTCACCCCGGTCTGGCGCATCGTCATCGCCTCCATCGTCGCCGAGGTCGCCGCCGAGTTCACCGACACGGAGATCTACCACCTCTGGGTTACCCGTGTCACCCGTCGATTCCAGTGGGCTCGGGTGCTCACCAGCAACGCCATCAGCGTCCCACTGGACAGTCTCATCTTCTGTTGGGGAGCCTTCGGAGGGGTCCTCCCCTCCGCCACCGTCTGGTCCATCTTCTGGGCCAACGTCCTGCTGAAAGGGGCGGTGACGCTGGTGAGCCTGCCAGGGATCTATGTGGTGAAGGAGCCATCCCTGGCCCCCGGCGAATAGAGAGGAACCTGCGCCCTCCGCCCTTCCGCGATAGACAACTTTTAGGAAAGGAGTAGACCAGTGGAAGTCGAAATCCTGTATCGCC
Organism: Chloroflexota bacterium; assembly: GCA_011388675.1. Classification (GTDB taxonomy): domain Bacteria; phylum Chloroflexota; class Anaerolineae; order B4-G1; family DUEL01; genus DUEL01. Next base: position 475 of record DROW01000074.1, read on the forward strand.
CGTCCTATTCCCTCGGCGTCCTCCACCTGGGCCCCAACGAGGAGGTTCGGGTGGAAAGCGGCGCAATGGTAAGTATGTCCCAGGGCATCTCCGTACAGACCAAAGCGGCAGGAGGGATCCTGAAATCGCTGGCCCGTTCTTTCCTGGCCAACGAGAGTTTCTTCCAGAACATCTACCGCGCCCCCGCCTCCGGCGGAGAACTGACCGTCGCACCGGCTCTCCCTGGCGACCTCTTCCTGCTCGACCTCAAGGACGAGACCGTCCTGGTCCAGTCCGGGTCCTACGTAGCCTCCGAGATGGGGGTCTCGCTGGACACCAAGTGGGGCGGCGCGAAGACGTTCTTCGCCTCCGAAGGCCTGATCATGCTGCGGGCTTCGGGCACCGGCAAACTGCTCCTCTCCTCCTTCGGCGCGATCCACGAGGTGAACCTGGAACGGGGCCAGACCTACACCGTGGATACAGGCCACCTGGTCGCCTTCAGCGAAGGAATCGGCTTTAAGGTCCGTCGGATCGGCGGCCTGAAATCCACCTTCTTCAGCGGGGAGGGACTGGTGGTGGATCTCACCGGGCCGGGCCGCGTCCTGCTTCAGAGTCGCTCTACCGACGCTTTCCTGGCCTGGCTGATCCCGTACCTGCCCAAGTCGAGAGAGTAGCGGACGGTCGGAGGGGACCGTGGGGCGTGCCCGAAGACCCATTTGCTGGCTGGTCCTGCTGGTGCTCCTCGCTGGCGGAGCGTGTCGTTCGGGCCGCCCCACCGCAATGCCCACCTCCCCTCCTTCCACCCCCTCGCCTTACCTCACCGTCCCCTCTCCGCTTCCCTCTCCTTCGCCTTCCTCTTCTCCACCTCCCCTTTCCCCACTTCCTTCTCCCACCTCTTCTGTCCTTTCCTCCTCTTTCACCTTCGCCGTCGCCGCCGATATGCGGAACTATGCCGGGCCCGGCCCGTTCGACTCCCCCCGCTACTTCCGGGGGGTATGCGAGACCATCGCTGAGCAGGGCGACGTCGCCTTTATGGTCAGCCCTGGGGACCTCGACCCACCACAGGATGCGTGGTGGACCATCCAGCAGACCCTGGGGCCGGATTTCAGGTGGTATCCGGTGGTGGGGAACCACGACACGGAGAGCGGGGACGACCTGGCCTGGCTCCGCACCTACGATTACGGCCCGGTAAACCCCGGCCCGTCCGGTTGCCCGACCACCACGTACTCCTTCGATTATCGGAACGCCCACTTCGTCGTCCTCAACGTTTACTGCGATGCGGACGGCGACGCCGTCACCGACGGGGACGTGCCGGACCATCTGTACGAGTGGCTGGCGGCGGATCTAGAGGCCACGGATCAGACCCACGTCTTCGTCTTCGGCCACGAGCCGGCCTACCCCCAGCCGGACGCGGACAGCGGGCGGACCCGCCACGTCGGCGACAGCCTGGATGCCCATCCGGAGCATCGGGACCGGTTCTGGAACCTGCTGGCGGATCGTGGCGTGGTCGCCTACATCTGTGGTCACACCCACAACTACAGCGCGATCCGGATCGACGGGGTGTGGCAACTGGACGCCGGGCATGCCCGGGGGATGGGCGATTCCGGAGCGCGCAGCACGTTCTTGCTCATCCGGGTGGAAGGCGACGCGGTTGTACTGGAGACGTATCGGGACGACGGAGCGGGCGGGCCGTACACCCTCGTAGAGCGGGTCCCCCTCGCCGGAGGTGCTGCGCTGCATCTGCCGCTCGTCACCCGCCTTGCGCTGGTGTCCGATGGTTGATGTTCGGTGTTCGGCGTTTGGCCCAATCGCTCACAGGTGACCAATTATGACGACCGAAAACGAGTTTTACGACCTGGAGGCTGTTCCCCCCGGCCATAAGTCCGGTTTCGTCGCCGTCATCGGCCGGCCCAACGTGGGGAAGTCCACCCTGATGAACCAGTTCCTGGGGCACAAGGTAGCCATCGTCTCTCCCAAGCCTCAGACCACCCGTACCCGCATCCGGGGGATCCTGACGCGGGAGACCTACCAGATCATCTTCATCGACACGCCGGGGTTGCACAAGCCCTTCCACAAATTGGGGGAGGTGATGGTCGCCACCGCGGCCCGCGCCATCCCGGGGTCGGACGTCATCCTCTTCGTGGTCGATGTGTCGGTGCTGCCGCGGGAGGAGGACCGGATGATCGCGCGGATGATCCGGGAGCGGACCCAGAACCCGGTCATCCTGGTGCTCAACAAGATGGACCTCTTACCGCCGGATCGGGTCAAGTCGCATACCGAGGCCTACTGGGAACTGATGCCCGATCACGCCGGGTGGATGATGACCGTCGCCACCGAGGCGGTCAACCTGGACAAACTGCTGGAGATGATCGTCGAGCACCTGCCGGAGGGGCCGAGGTACTACCCGAGCGATCAGATCACCGATCAGACGGAGCGGGAGATCGCCGCCGAGTTGATCCGCGAGCAGATCCTCCGCCTCACCCGCGACGAGGTGCCTCACTCCGTCGCCGTGCTGGTGGAGGAGTTCCAGGAGCGGGAGAACGGGGTGGTCTACATCGCCGCCAACATCTATGTGGAACGGGAATCCCAGAAGGGAATCCTGATCGGCAAGGGGGGACGGATGCTCCGGCGGATCGGCACTGCCGCCCGCCAGGAGATCGAGCGGATGGTCGGCGGGCGGGTGTATCTCGACCTGTGGGTGAAGGTGAGCAAGAACTGGCGGAAGGACCTGGCACGGATCCGCTGGATGGGATACCGGCCCGACTAGGGGTTCGCTACAGAGGCACGAAGGGCACAGGGGGGCAGACGGTTTGGGAATCTTCCGCGCTCTCTGCGTCTCTGCAGTTTCCAACACAGGCGGAGGGAGAAGCCGATGACCTCGACGGACAACGTTCGGACGGCCAGGATCCGTCGCGCTGCGCGGATGGCCCGGATCATCGATCGGCTGGAACGGCTGGACGACGGGACGCTGGAGGAGTTGGACCGGCTGACCCGGCAGGCGGTATCCGGGTCGGCGACGGTCCCTCAGAGGACCACCCGACGGGGCTTCCTGAGGGCCGCGGTCGCAGGGGGAGCCATCGTGGCCGCGACGGGAGGGCTGGCCGTCTGGCAGATGGGGTACGGCCGTCTGATGAGGGAGACGAGCCAACTGCAGGAGATCGTCTCCCTCTATGAGACGATGGAGGAAAGCGGGCTGGACGAGCGGCTGGAGCAGGTGATGGAACGGCTGGACGAACTGATCGGGGGCCTGCAGGAGGAGGCCGAGGCCCTTCGCTCCGGTCTGGAATCCGGTCGGACCACGCTGCGCGAGTTCGAGTCCCGCTTCCCCTCCCTCCGGTCCGCCTTCCAGTGGCTCCGGCAGACCCTCGCCACCCTCTCCCAGCGGATGCTGGCGCTGGAGAACAGCGTCAACGACCTGCTGGAACTCACCGGCCCGCTGACGGAGACGATGGGCGGCTTCCTGCGCTGGATCCTGGACCACCTGCCGGGTCGTGCTGCCGACCAGGTGCAGGACGGACTGGAGCGTCTCGGCGAGGTCGTGGCGATGTTGCCGGATCTGGTCGAGGGGCTCCATCAGCGGATTCTGGAACCGATGGACGGGTGGTTCAGTTCCAGTGCCTCCAACGGTCTGGAAGCGACGTTGGTTCAACCCCTCCTCTCCCACGTTTTCGACCCCGCCGAATCCTCCCTCGACCGGGTCGTCGAATTGGCGGCGGCCTGGAACGAAGCCCGCAGCGCGCTCCAGCAAGCGCTGGAACGGCGAAAGGAGATCCGGGGGCAGATCCAATCCGTCCAGGGGTGAGATTCGTACACGGCGCTGTTCCGGGGTGTGGACTCCGTGCTGGCTGGTGGGTGGCGCTGCTTCCCCCTCACCCGCCTGCGGAGGCAACAGGAGGGATGCGGAGGCACCGCCCTCCTTTCGCTTCGACCTACAAAATCGATGCAGGCCCCCGAAGCGCGAAAAAGTTTGACACCCCTTTGTACCTGTGGTAAATTTATGTAGAGGCAATCGCCGCGGGAAGAGGTGAGGGGAGGAGCGAAGTGCGTCGACGGTTCCGCGTCCTCGCGATCGATGACGAACCGGACGTTCTGAAGATGTTCAAGGTGATCCTGGGCGCGGAAGGCTTGGAGATCCTGACGGCCCAGGACGCGCTCTCCGGCCTGCGGATGGCCTACCAGCACCACCCCGACGTCATCCTCCTCGATGTGGTTATGCCGGAGGTGGACGGCTTCGAGGTCTGTCGGCGGCTGCGGGAAATGACCGACGTCCCCATCATCTTCGTCACCGCCCGGGGCACCATTGAGGACGTCGTCCGTGGCTTCTCCCTCGGGGCGGACGACTACATCGTCAAGCCGTTCGACCGCTCGGAACTGATCAGCCGCCTCTTCGCCTGTCTGCGCCGCGCTGGCGAACGGGAGGACCGGCAACTGGAGGTCCTCTTCCCCGCCGCCTCCGTGATGCTGGATTGCGGCCGCCACGAACTGGTCATCGGCAACCGAACGGTGTACCTGACCCCTAAGGAGTTCGAAGTCCTGCGCCTCCTTATCCAGCACGCTGGCCGGGTCCTGAGCCCGGACGCCATCCTGACGCGCGTGTGGGGGCCGGAGCGGATCGGCGAGCCGGATCTGGTGAAGCAGTACATCTACCGGCTACGGCGCAAGATCGAGCCGGACCCCCGCTCCCCTCGCTACATCCGCACCGTCCGTGGTAGCGGCTATTTCTTCGACTCGGAGGATCTGCTCTAGCCTTCCCGTCGGCCCTCGCCCCCCCACCCGGGCCGGGGAGGGGGGTGAGGGCGTTCGGGTCCTTCTCAACCTCCCCCTATTCTGAAGCGCACCCCAGCCTTCCCTCCCCAGCACTGCCCCTGAACCCCTCCCACGGGGGAGGGGTTTTCGTCGTTTTTTGACCTTTCTTTCACCTAACACATACGACATTCTGGTATTTTAAGAATTGGTGTCTGGAGTTCGGAGGAGGGAATATGAAGGATACGGTGCTGGTGATCGACGATGACCCCCAGTTGCTGAGATTGCTGCAACTGACCCTGGAACGGGAGGGATTTCGCGTCGTCACCGCAGTGGATGGCGAGGAGGGGCTTCGCCGTGCGTATGAGACGCGCCCCGACATCATCGTCCTCGACATTATGATGCCGGAGATGGACGGCTGGACCGTTTGTCGGCGTCTGCGGGACGTGTGCGACGTCCCCATCCTGATCCTCTCCGCACGGACAGAGACCGAATCGGTCATCAAGGGGCTTTCCCTCGGCGCTGACGACTATTTGACCAAGCCGTGTAGCCTCAAGGAACTGGTCTTCCGCATCCGAGCCATCCTTCGCCGCGCGCGGACGAGCGCGAAAGAAACCTGGCAAGAGGTGTACGACGACGGCAACCTGTTCATCGACCTGACCAGTGGGACTGTCAAGCGCCAGGGGGTCCCCATCCACCTCACCCCCACCGAGCAACGCCTCTTCCTGTATCTGGTCCGCCAGGAGGGCCGGGTGGTACCTCACAGAGAACTGCTCACCAGCGTCTGGGGCCCGGAATACGCGGAGGAGGTCGGATATCTGAGTGTCTACATCCGCTACCTGCGGCGGAAAATCGAGGCCGATCCATCGGAGCCTCGCTATATTCGGACGAGGTGGGGGGTCGGTTATTACTTCGCAGGGGATCATCTCCCGGACGGGAAGGAGCAGGCAGAATGAGCAGACGCTTCTGGTGGTATTTGGGGATCTTTCGTCGTTGGGGATGGTTGCTGGCGCTCAGTGTGCTGATTCCCGCGCTGATCACGAGCGTCCTCGTAGCCCGCCAGCCCAACTTCTATCGGGCAAAGGCCACGCTGATGGTCGGAACCAGCCTGCAGACCCCTGATCCCGATCCCTGGCAACTGACCATCGCCAACAACCTGGCCAACGCCTACGCCCGGCTGGCGCAGGAAGGGCCGGTGACTCAGGCGGTCATCGAACGGCTGAACCTCGACCGGAGCCCGGGCGAACTGGCGTCCCAGATCACGACCCGGGTCTACCCGGAGGCCCAACTGCTGGAGATCCAGGTGGTGGATCAGGACCCGCAACTGGCGGCGGCCATCGCCAACGCCATCGCCGAAGAATTGGTCCGGCGCAGCCCGGTATCTCAGGAGGAGGAGCAAACACGACAGCAGTTCATCCGTGCCCAACTGGACGACCTGGAGGCGCGAATCGAGCGGCTGGACGGGGAGATCACCGAACTGCAGGACACGCTGCCCGAATTGACCTCCGCAGCGGAACTGGAGGAAGCGCAGCGCCGTCTGGAGCAATTGGAGACGCTGCGCACCAACTATCAAGCGACCTACGCCGACCTGCTCGACTCGCTGCGCGTGGAGGCCCCTAACGCCCTCTCCATCTTCGAGCGCGCTGCGCCACCCACGGTGCCCCTCCCCCACCGGGCGGGGATGGCGACGGGGGCGGCGGCCCTCGCGGGGCTGGCGCTGGCGGTCGCCGGTATGCTGATCGTCGAGCGATTGGACGATTCGGTGCGCTGGGAGGCCGTAGAGGAGGGGACATTCCTGAACTATCCGGTGCTGGGGGCGCTCCCTCGCCTCAGGGTGAAACGCGATCGAGTGATCTCCGCCCTCTCCCTCCGGCCAACCGACCTGGAAGCCCTGCGGAACCTGCGGGCCGCCCTGATGATGGAAATAGAAGAACACTGGCCTGCGGCCGTGCTGGTCGCCGGGGCGGAGGCCGGGGTGGGGAGGACCCTCCTCACAGCAAGCCTGGGAAAGATCCTGGCGGAGGCTGGCCTGCGTACCCTCCTGATCGACGGGGATCTGCGCGCCCCTTCGCTCCACGAATGGTTCGACCAGCCCAACGTGGAGGGCCTGGGCGAACTCCTGCGGGGGAGCAGGGACGCCTCCGCCGCCTGGAGCCTCATCGAGCGGACCCCGACCGGCGTGGACCATCTGTACCTGCTGACCGCCGGGCGCCCCGTCGCCGATCCGACGATCCTGTTCGTCGGCGAGCGCTGGGGGATGCTGCTGAGGGAACTGAAGCAGGGGGTCGACGTCATCCTCGTCGACAGCCCGCCGGGCCTTACGTCCCCCGAGGTCCTCCTCGCCGCGCGGGAGTGCGACGGCGTGCTGACGCTCTGTGGACACCGGCGGACACAGACCGTTTCCCTCCTCCAGATGCTGAGGTCGCTAGCCGAGCACAGTCCGGGTGTGCCTGTGTGGCTGGCGTTCAACCGGGTGCCCCGGGGGCAACTGCGCCTGCACCCGACACCGGAGTGGACCGTAGAGCAGGCCCCGCTGACCGAACGGCCTACACTGACCGTCGGCGAGGCCGCACAGGTCCTGGGGGTACGTCCCGCCGTGGTCCGCCGCTGGTGCCGCACCGGCCGACTGAAGGCGGAGCGCGTCCATTGGCGCTGGATCATCCGGCGGGAGGACCTGGAGAAGTTCCTGCCGTCCGTGGAGGTCGCAGAGGTCGAGAGTCCCTCTCAAAGAGAGCCAGCCCCGTTGAGTTGAAGACCAACCGCCCGGGCCCTGATGGGCTGTGACGGCGATGATGCGCACACGTTGGATGCCATCGTCTCCTCCGGGCGGTTCGTGATGGGAGGTGAGTGTGATCGCTTATGTTCGCGAGTTGGCAGCCTATAGAGAACTCCTCTGGAGTTGGGTGGGCCGCGAGGTGAAGGTCCGCTACAAACAGTCGTTGCTGGGCGCGGCGTGGGCCATCCTCCAGCCGCTCTCGGCCACGATCATCATGGCCCTCGTCTTCGCTTACTTCGTCCGCCTCCCTACCGGTGGGATCCCTTACCCCATCTTCTACTATTCCGCCCTCCTGCCGTGGACCTTCACCGTCACGTCGATCACCCTGGGTACGGAGAGCCTGGTGCGCAATATGCACCTGGTGACCAAGATCTATTTCCCGCGGGAAATCCTTCCCCTAGCCTCCGTCCTCGCCGGCCTGGTGGATCTCTCCATCGCCTCCGTGGTCTTCGTCTTGATGATGCTCTTCTACCGTTTCCCGCTGGGCCCGACCTTTCTCCTCGTCCCCCTTCTCCTCCTGATTCAGGTGCTGCTTACAAGCGGGGTGGTCCTCTTCTCCTCCGCGCTCAACGTCTTCTACCGGGACGTCCGGTTCATCGTCCCTCTGGGGGTCCAGTTGTGGATGTATCTCACCCCCATCATCTACCCCGTGGACCTGGTTCCGGACCGGTTCCGTGCCATCTATATGCTGAACCCGATGGCGGTGTTGATCGACGGCTACCGGCGGGCGATCCTCTACCAGGAGTGGCCGGACCCCACGCAGTTGCTGGTAGCAACGGCGGTCTCTCTCCTGGTCTTCGTGCTGGCCTACGCCTACTTCAAGCGGGCGGAGGCGGTATTCGCGGATGTCATTTAGGGGAGGGCACCGAATGGCCGCGATTGAGTTCGAGAACGTGCGGAAGGCCTACCGTCGCCGATTCGGGCGCGGAAGTCTGCGGGATGCGCTGCCCACCCTGCTGGGTAAAGTGGTCGGACGGGACGGGAAGGACCACGGGGACTTGCTCTGGGCGCTGGACGGGGTGAGTTTCGAGGTCGAAAAAGGAGAGGTGCTGGGGATCATCGGCCCCAACGGGGCGGGGAAAACGACCATCCTGAAGTTGCTCTCCCGGGTCACCCGTCCCACCAGCGGCCGGATCACCGTGCGCGGGCGGGTCTCGGCCCTCATCGAACTGGGCGCAGGCTTCCACCCCGACCTGAGCGGGCGGGAGAACATCTACCTCAACGGCGCTATCCTGGGGCTGAAACGAAGGGAGATCGACGAGAAGTTCGACAGCATCGTCGCCTTTTCCGAACTGGAGGAGTTCATCGACATGCCGGTCAAGCGGTACTCCTCCGGCATGTTCGTCCGCCTGGGCTTCGCCGTGGCGGTCCACGTCGATCCGGACGTGCTGCTCATCGACGAGGTGCTTGCGGTCGGAGACTACCTCTTCCGCGACAAATGCGTCCGGCGGATCCAGGAGTTCCGGGACGCCGGCAAGACGATGGTCATCGTCTCCCACAACAAGGAGATGATTCAAAAACTGTGCGACCGGGCCCTGTTCCTCTACAAGGGCAAGGTGATGTTCCTGGGGGAGACGCAGAAGGCGCTGGACCTTTACCACACCGGCTTTGCGGGCGAAGCGCTGCGGCGGGAGATGGAGAGGGAGGGAAACGCTGGCCGGGAGATGGAGATCACGCGGGTGGAACTGCTGGATGGAGAGGGAAAGCCACGCAACTCGTTCCTCACGACCGAGCCGATGCGCGTGCGCATCCACTTCCGCGCCAACGCGCCGGTGGACAACCCTGTCTTCTACTCCCGCATCCGTCAGGGGTACCGCATCCTCCACGGCACCACGACGGCCCGGTTCGACATCCAGGGCCACTTCGAGCCGGGGGACGAGGGCGTCGCTGAGGTCTTCTACGAAAGCCTGAACCTCCTCAACGGGGAATACAACATCAACGTCGGCATCAAGCGGGACCACTTCTCCCCGCTGACCTACGACCAGATCGACGGAGCGGTCCACTTCGTGGTCGGTTCCCGATTCGACCAGGGCGGAGCGCTGGTATATCTGCCGCACTGGTGGGAGGTGGAGAAGGTGGGGGGCAAGGAGCAAGAGAGCAAGGGAGCAGGGGAGCAGGGGGACGGATGAGGAAGACGTTGGTGCTGAGTATCGACAGCGGCTGTTGGGAGTACATCGATCCGCTGCTGGCGGCGGGGCGGATGCCGAACGTCGCCCGCCTGATCGAGAGGGGCGCGCGGGGCGTCCTGGAATCCACGATGCCCCCGATCACGCCGGTGGCCTTCTCCTCCTTTCTCACGGGCGTCAACCCGGGGAAACACGGCATCTTCGACTGGTCGCTGCGCCGGGAGGACGGCCGGGGCGGGATGGTCAACGCGGGTGCCCTGAAGGCCCCCCCCTTCTGGACCTACCTGAACCAGCATAGGGTCCGGGTCGGCCTGTTTAACGTACCGCTCACCTACCCCCCGCAACCCATCGATGGATTCATCGTGCCGGGGATCCCGGTCCCCCGCACCGCCCGCCGGTTCACTTACCCGCCGGAGGCGCTGGACCGGATCGAGGAGCGATTTGGCCCATACCGAGTGGACGTCCCCCGCGATCTCCTGACCGAGGGGGTCGACGCCTACGTCCAGGCGTGGATCGAGTACGAGACGATGCAGACCGAGGCCGCGATGGCACTGGCGGAGGCCTACGGGGTCGACCTCCTGGTCTTCAACTACGCCTCGCTGGATCGGGTCAACCACTTCGCGCCGGGGATGGAGCACATCGCGCAGGTGCTGGTCAACGTGGATACGCAGATCGGTCGCTGGATGGAGCGGTTCCCGGAGGCGAACTTCGTCCTGATGTCCGACCACGGCTCCCGGCGTATCCGCACCGCCTTCCTGCTGGGCCCGTGGCTGGTCCAGCACGGGTACGCCGCCTACGGCGAACACTCGCTGGACATTCCTCCCCACGAGGCCAACTTCGCCCTGGCCCGTTTTCTGCGCGAGAAAGGGATGCAGGGCAGGAAGGAGAAACTCGTGCGGGCAGGGCTTCGCCTCTTGCTTAGAGGGATGCCCGCCCCGCTGCGCCGCCGCTTCTGGGAGCGCGCATACCGGTCCGCACCGGAAGCGCTGGCCTACCGGTTCACCGAGCGACTGGACTGGGCCCGGACGAAGGTCTTTGCGATGTCCAACAGTGGCCCGCTTCTGATCAACACGGGAGCGGGCGACGGCAGGGGGGCCGTGGGGCCCGACGAGTACGAACGGATCCGAGACGCATTGATCCGCGACCTCCTGTCTGTCCGGGACCCCCAGGGGCGTCCCGTTTTCTCCCGGGTGTACCGACGAGAGGAGATCTACCACGGCCCCGCCCTCGCCGACGCGCCCGACCTGATCGCCGATCACTACGAGTCGGATTGCGACATCGTGGTGGACAACAAACCCGGCCTGTTCTGCTTCGTCGACCGGCTCGGCCGGTTCGGCGACCATTCCCGCAGGGGAATCCTGGTGGCAAGCGGCCCAGACTTCGCCTCCCGTCCCCCGTCCGATCCGGTCTACGCCTCCATCCTCGACCTGCCGGCGACCCTGCTCCACCTCTACGGCGCGCCGCTGCCGCGAGATTGGGATGGGCAGGTCCTGCGAAACCTGCTGGCGACGCCTCTCGCCGAGCGGGAGGTCGTCTACGCGGACACAACCGCGCCGGAGACGGGGACGCCGGGGGAAGGGTACAGCGCAGACGAGGAGGTCCAGGTGATGGAACATCTGCGCGACCTGGGATACCTGTAGTATGGGAGGAGCGATGCGCCATCTATTGATCACCCACACTTTCCCTCCCCGCGTCGGCGGCCGGGAGGCTCACCTCTACCAGTTCTTCACCCGGCTGAACCCAACAGAGGTGGTAGTGGTGACACCGGATCGGGAGGGGGATTGGAGGACGTTTGACCGGAATGCGCCCTTCCCGATTGTGCGGGTCTCCCCCGCCGGGCCGGATTGGTTCTTCCGGGGCGGACGAAAACGACGGTTACGCTGGTTTACCTATATGAGCACCCTCTGCCTACGGCACCGAGTCGGGATGGTTCACTGCGCCGTCGCCTTGCCGGATGGGATGACGGGGTTGCTGCTTAAGCGGACGCTGGGCCTTCCCTACGTTCAATACGTTTTCGGGTTGGAGATCGCCCGCCCGGCACTGAAGCCGTGGACGCGCGCGCGGGTGGAAGAGGTGCTCCGAAATGCCGATCAGGTGATCGCCAACAGCGATGCTACTGCCCGCATAGCCACCCGTCTGGGAGCCGCACCCGAACGGACGGTCACGATCCACCCCGGCGTAGATACTACGATCTACCATCCTGATCCGAAAGCGGGGGCGCGGATCCGGCGGCGGCACGGGTTGGAGGACCGGAAAGTCATCCTCACCCTCGGGCGGCTGGTCCCCCGCAAGGGGCAGGACCTGGTGATCCGCGCGTTGCCCGCTGTGCTGGAGGCGGTGCCGGAGACGGTCTACCTCATCGTCGGGGATGGGCCGGATCGACAGCGGCTGGAGGCGCTGGCAGGGGAAGTCGGCGTGGCGGATCGGGTCATCTTCGCCGGGCGGGTGCCGGACGAGGAGGTGGTGGCCTACTACAACTGCGCCGACGTGATGGCGATGCCCAGCCGGGAAGAGCCGGAGACGGGGGACGTGGAAGGGTTCGGGATCGTCTTCCTGGAGGCCAACGCCTGCGGCAAGCCGGTCGTCGGCGGACGGTCGGGTGGTGTGGTGGACGCCGTCGCCGACGGGGTGAGTGGCTTCCTGGTGGACCCCCACGATCCGGCCGACCTGGCCTCGCGGCTGATCGCGCTGTTGCAGGACCCCGATCTGGCCCGGCGGATGGGAAAAGCGGGGCGGGAGCGGGCAGCCCGGGAGTTCACGTGGGACCGGTCGGCGGAGCGGCTTCGGGAAGCGCTGGAGGGCCTGGGCGACGTCCAGGCAGGCGGAGTGGCCTGGGCGCGGTCCCTCCTGCGGGGCTGGAGGACACTTCTCGCCGCACAGATCGAGGCGCGAAAGGCGACAGGGGCGTAGGGAAGGAGGACACGCGGTGACGAGAAAAAGACGTCGAGTAACGAGCCCCTCGGAAAAGGGTCCAACGCAGGGAAAACCGAGGAGGGAAAGGCCCCACGGCCGCCTATCCCTTTCTTTCAAATGGCGCCATCTTCTGGTGCGAGAACTCCGTCTCGATCGCGACCCGATCTCCATTAAACCACGGGTCCCGGCCGTCATCCGCTGGATCAGGCCCGAAGAATGGGGCGACGTGATCGCGTTGCGCCCCTTTCTGACCGAGGAGGTGATCCGACTGCGCCTGGCCAACGGGCACCGGTTCTGCGGGGTAGAGGTGGACGGGCGGATCGTGCACGTGCGTGTCGTGGCCGTGGAAAAAGCGTTCAATGGATACCTCGACATCGTCTTTCCCCTCTCCCCCCGCGAGGTTTACTTCTACGAGGCCTACACCCTCCCCGAATATCGGGGGAAGCGCATCAGCCCCGCCGCCTCCCTGTGGGTGGCCGCCGAGATGCGCAAAGCCGGCTACGAACGGGTGCTGGCCTTCATCTACCCGCACAACCGCCCTGCCATCCAGGCCAACGTCCGGGGAGGGTTCCGGCAGGTAGGCCACATCGGTTACGTGGAGGTGCTCGGCGTGCGGCGGTACTTCTACTGGAGCCGTGGCGGCGGGTTCGAGTGTTTGCCCCACCGGATCTTCGTCCGCAAACAGCGGCTGGTGCCGATGGACATTCAAGGGACGATCTGGTGAGGTCGGAGATGGCGGGGCTGGTGGGATTCGTCGGCGAAGTTTCCCCTGCGGAGGGGGAACGGCGACTCCGCGAGATGGCGCAGCGGCTGATCGCACAGGGCGCGGAACGGATCGACCTGTACCTCGAAGCGGGGGTCGGCCTGGCGCACGTCGCGCTGGACGCGGCCGCCCGGGAGAACCAGCCGATCTGGAACGAGGACCGCTCCCTCTGCATCCTGATGGAAGGGGAGGTTTACGACTGCGCCGACGAGAAACGCCGCCTGGTCGAGAAGGGGCACCGGTTCCGCACCGATAGCGACGCCGAATATCTGCTCCACCTGTACGAGGAGTTGGGTGAGGATTTCGCCCTTCGGCTCAACGGCCCCTTCGTAGCGGCGATCTGGTCGCCGGAGAGACGGCGGCTGCTGGTGGTCAACGACCGATGGGGGCTGCAACCCCTTTTCTACGCCCAGGTCGACGGACGGTTTCTCCTGGCCAGCGGCGCGCGGGCCATCCTGGCCGATCCGGCCTATACGCCGCGGGTGGACCTGATCGGGCTCTCGGAGTTCCTGACTTTTGAGCACGCGCTGGAGGACCGGACCCTCTTCGAGGGTATCCGGCTCCTGCCTCCCGCCTCGGTGCTGACCGTTGAGGGGGATGCGCTGACGGTTCGGTCGTACTGGGAGTTCCGGTTTGTCGAGGAGTACGAGGACCATCCCGAAGCGTGGTACATTGAGGGGTTGGTCCACCATCTCCGCCAGGCTGTCCGCCGGTGCCGACGGGGGGACGGTCCGGAGGGGGTGTTGCTCAGCGGCGGGCTCGATTCGCGCGCGGTGCTGGCAGCGATGGACGGGGCAGGGGGAGGGGCCCACACCTTCACCTTCGGCATCCCCGGCTGCGACGACGCCCGGCTGGCGCAGGAGGTGGCGAAGAGGGCGAGGACTCGCCATCACTTCGTCCCGCTGCGGCCGGAGGACTTGCCCCGGATGGTGGACGAGGGGGTATGGCTCGGCGACGGGCTGAACAGCGCGGTCCATATGCACATCCTCACCGCCCTCCCCGAAGCCGCCCGCCACGTGCGGGTCGTGTACACCGGCTCGCTGGGGGACTCGATTATGGGGCAGCACCTCCGCCGCCCGCTGGTAGCGATCTACCCGGAAGACGTGCTGGCCCGGATGCTCTTCCGACACTACAACACGGGCTTCTCGGAGCCGGAACTGGCGAGGCTACTGCACCCCTCGCTGTACCGGAGGGTTCGGGGAAGGCCCTTTGAAGCGTTCCGTCGGACGCTGGCGGAATCCCGCGCCATCCTTGCCGCCAACCGGCGAGAGCACTACTCCATCCGGCAGAACGAACGCCGGTGGATCCTGGAGGGACAGAGGTTGTTGCGGAGCCGTTTGGTGGTGCGCACGCCGTTCTATGACAACGACCTGGTGGACTTTATGGTCCGGGTGCCGCCGGGTCTGCGGCTGGAGGGATACCTGTACCGGCGGGCCTTCGCCGCCGCCTTCCCTCACCTGGCGAAAATCCCGTGGGCGGCGACCGGGGAGCCGCTGACCTCCTCGACGCGGGGTACGCTCATCCGTCTTGGTCGCCAACTGCGCTGGCGGCTGCGCTCGGCCGGGTTGCGCTTCCTGCCCCCGCCGCGCCGCCGCCCCTACGCCGACTACGCAGGGTGGCTGCGCACGGTACTGCGGCCGTGGGTCGAGGAGGTGCTGCTGGGCGAGCGGGCGTTGAACCGGGGATTCTTCGACCCTGACGCCGTCCGCGCCCTGGTGGAAGAACACGTGGCCGGGGCGGACCACACGCGGAAACTCGGCGTGCTCATCACCTTCGAACTGTGGTGTCGGTACTTCCTGGACGGAGAGGGAGGGAAGGAGGGATGATCATCTCACGCACGCCTCTGCGGATCAGTTTCGTCGGCGGAGGATCGGACCTGCCGGCCTTCTACGAGCGGGAGCCCGGCGCGGTCGTCAGCACGGCGATCAACAAGTACATCTACATCACCGTCAACCGGAAGTTCGACCACAAGATCCGCGCCAGTTACTCCCGCACCGAGATCGTGGACAGCGTGGACGAACTACAGCACGAATTGATCCGGGAGGCCCTGAAGGTGACGGGCATCGAACGGGCCATCGAGATCACCTCCATCTCCGACATCCCCTCTCGGGGGACGGGGCTGGGCTCCTCCAGCACCTACACCGTCGGTCTCCTGAACGCACTCTACGCCTACAAAGGACGGATGGCGGGCGCGGAACGATTGGCCAGGGAAGCCTGCGAGATCGAGATCGAACGGTGCGGTAAGCCGATCGGCAAGCAGGATCAGTACATCGCAGCCTACGGAGGGCTGAAGTACATCCGTTTCTATCCCGACGGCGAAGTGGACGTCGTGCCCATCCTTTGCGCCCCTCAGACCCGTCGGGAACTGCAGCGGCGGCTGCTGCTGCTCTACACCGGTCTCACCCGCCGCGCCGACGACATCCTGGCTGAGCAATCCCGCAACTGCGCGATGGACGAGACGAAGCGGGCCAGCCTCCGCCGGATGGTCCGCCTCGCCGAGCAGATGGTGGAAGCGCTCGGTCGGAACGAACTGGACGGCTTCGGCGAGGTGCTGCACGCCAACTGGCTGGAAAAGCGGCGGCTCGCCAGTGGGATCACCAACCCGGACATCGACCGCTGGTACGAGACGGCACGAGCGCACGGGGCCATCGGAGGGAAGATCCTGGGTGCGGGCGGTGGCGGCTTCCTACTGCTGTACGCCCCCCCGGAACGGCACGAGGAGATCTGCCGCGCCCTCCCCGAACTGCGGCCGGTCCCCTTCCGCTTCGAGCCCCAGGGCAGCCGGATCATCTACGTGGAGGAGAACGGGTATGTCTCCTAGGGGGTATCGCCTCCTCTACCTCTCGGGCTACGGATGGGGGAACCTGGGCCGTCGGAAGGTGCGGCTGGCCTGGGAACTCGCCCGGAAATCCGAGGTGAGCGGCGTCCTCTACGTGGAACCGCCCACGGCGACCAGCCTCATCGACCTGGTGCGGGGCCGTTTCGGGCCGGACCATCTCCCACCGACCCGCCGCGCCCACCTGAACGCTCTCCTGGGCCGCCCGCGCCGCGCCGACGGAAAGGTGCAGGTCCTCACCGGCTCCGACAAGATCGTCCCCCTCACCCGCTTTGAGACGATCCGGCGGTGGAGGGCTCTCCAGCGGATCAATCGGGCTCTGTACGCCAGCCAGATCCGCGCCGCACTGCGAAAACTGGGCCCAGGGCCGATCATCCTTTGGCTCACCTACCCCCTCCAGGCCTGGGCGCTGGACACGTTCCGGGGACGTGCTTTGTGCTGTTACGACTGGACCGACGACTGGACCGCCTTCGACGTGCTGCCGGTGGCAGACCGTGAGGAACTGGAGCGCCTCAATAGACGGGTCCTTCAGGAGGCGGATCTCGTCTTCGCCGTCTCCGAAAGCCTCTTCCAACGTGCCCGGACGGCGAACCCCAACACCTATCGAGCGCCCAACGCGACCGATCTGACCGTGGTCGGGAGGGCGGCTGAGCCCGGCCCGGTCGCGCCGGAATTGCGGCACCTCCCTCGCCCTATCGTCGGCTACGTCGGCCAGATCGCCGACAAGATCGACTACGACCTGCTGGCGTCGCTGGTCGACGCTCGCCCCGGCTGGTCCTTCGTCTTCGTCGGCAACGTCTGGGACAACCATCGCCATCAGGTGGCGGCGCTGAGCGAACGGCCCAACGTCCACTTCCTGGGGCCACGGGACTTTGAGCGCCTTCCGGCTTATCTCCGCGGTTTCGACGTCTGTATCCTTCCCCACCGCGTCACTCCCCTCACGCGGAGCATGGACCCGATCAAGTTGTACGACTACCTGGCGACGGGGAAGCCCATCGTCAGCACGCCGGTGGCGGGGGTGGAGCGGTTCGCCGATGTAGTTTACGTCGCCGACGGGGCGGAGGCGTTCGCAACCGCGCTGGAGGCGGCGCTGCAGGAGAACCCCGAACTCCGTCGCCGTCGGCTGGCCTACGCCCGAGAGAACACCTGGACGCGGCGAGGAGAGGAGATCTGGACCGTGATCTGCTCACGTCTCAAGGAGCGAGCCTATGCCTAAGGTCAGCATCGTCATCCCCACTTACAACCGAGCGACGATGGTCTGCGAGGCCATCGACAGCGTGCTCGGGCAGACCTACACCGACTTCGAGATCCTGGTCGTGGACGACGGCTCCACCGACGGGACCGGCGAGATGCTGCAGAGCCGGTATGGCGCTCCGGTTCGCTACTTCTATCAGGAAAACCAGGGCCGGGCTGTGGCCCGCAACCAGGGGATCCGGCTGTCGGAAGGTGAGTACCTGGTCTTCTTAGATTCCGACGATTGGCTTCTCCCCCGCGCTCTGGAGGTGCAGGTCGATTTCCTCGACCGCCACCCGGACGTAGATGTAGTCTACGGTGACGGCTATTACTGCGACGCGGCGGGGCGACGGCTCCAGCGGATCGCGGAGGAGCGGCCGCCGATCCCGGAAGAGGGGTTGCTGTCCGTGATGGTCCTGCACAACGTGGTGGTGGCGACCCACTCAGCGATGGTGCGGCGGCGGGCGTTGGACCTGCTGGGCGATCCCTGGTTCGACGAGCATCTGCGCGGCACGGAGGACGCCGACCTGTGGCTGCGGTTGGCGGCGGCGGGGGCCCGCTTCGCCTCCCACGACGAACCGGTCTGTATGTACCGGCTGCACGGGGAGAACGCCTCCTCCCGCTCACACCCGCAGTGGGCACGCCGCTGGCGGTCGGTGCAGCGGTTCAAACGGAAGACTTTCGAGGCCGACTTTTTCCCCGCGCTCCCCCTCTGGTCCCGACGGGAGTTCATCCGCCAGATGCTGCTGATCTTCTTCGACGGCGAGCCGGAGGAGCAGGAGGCGATCGTGACGTCGGATCGGTTCCGGTCGTTGCCGCGGGAGGATCAGGCGGCGCTGCTGTATCGGCTGGGGGTGGAGGCGGTAGCCCGGCATCGGAACCTGGAGTGGGGACGGCGGTGGCTGGCCCAGGCGGTGGCCGAATCGTCCCGCTGGAAGTACCGCCTGGCCCGCGCGCTCACCCTCGGCGGCGGGCTTCCCCTCCGCGCTCTGGTCGACCTGCGGCAGCGGCTCACCCCACGGCGTCCGGACAAGAGCCTGGCGCCCCACTGGCAGAACGCGACGGGAGGATGAGGATGCGCATCGCGGTCTACCACAACCTCCACTCCGGCGGTGCGCTGCGCACCCTCACCGAGCAGGTGCGGCGGCTGTCCGCCCGCCACGACCTGTCCCTCTTTGCGCTCGCCACGGCCGCGCCGGTGGAAACGGAGGGGGTGAAAGCGCGGGTCTTCCCCTTCCACCCCGGACCGGAACTGCGCCGTCCCTTCGGCCGGCTCAACCGGGCCGCGCGGGCGGCCGACCTGATCCGGCTGGCGCGGGTGAATCGAGCGGTGGCGCGGGCCATCGACGGGGGCGGCTTCGACGTGGTGCTGGTCCACCCCTGCCAGTTCAGCCAGGCCCCCTCCCTGCTCCAGCACCTGCGAACCCCTTCGGTCTATTACTGCCACGAGCCGCCGCGTCGGCTGTACGAGCCGCCGATCCCCCGTCCCTACCTGCGTCGCTCCTCGCTACGGGGCGTGCTGGATCGGGTGGACCCGGCGTTACGTTTCCACCGTGCCCTCCTGCGGAGAATCGACCGGGGGGCGACGCGGGCGGCCACGCGGGTCCTGGTCAACTCCCGCTTCACCCAGGCCAACGTCCGCCGCATTTACGGCGTCGCGGCCCACGTGTGCCGCCACGGGGTTGACGCGGACCGCTTCCGGCCCCTGGGACTGAGGCGGGACCGCTTCGTCCTTTCCGTGGGCGCGCTGACCCCCTACAAGGGGTTCGACCTGCTGATCGAGGGGCTGGGCCGGCTGCCTGAGGCAGCCCGTCCGCCGTTGCGCCTCATCTGCAACTACGTCGAGCCGCAGGAGCGGGCCTACTTGGAGAACCTGGCGCAGGAGCGAGGAGTGAGCCTGGAGATCGAGGTGGGGGTGAGCGACGAAAATCTGATAAGGGCTTACAACCGCGCTGCGTTGGTCGCCTACACCCCCCACCGAGAGCCGCTGGGGCTGGTGCCGCTGGAGGCGATGGCCTGTGAGACGCCTGTGGTGGGAGTGGACGAGGGAGGGGTCCAGGAGACGATCCTGCACGGCCGAACGGGCCTGCGGGTTCCCCGCGATCCCCACGCCCTGGCCGAAGCGATCGGCGACCTGCTGGAATATCCGGAGCGAGCGCGGGCGATGGGCCAGGCAGGCCGCCGCTGGGTGCTCGATGCGTGGGATTGGGAAGGAGCGGTCCAGGGGTTGGTCGCTCATCTGGAAGAAGCGGCACGAACGCAGAACACAGAACGTAGAACACAGAACGCAGAACGTGAAACGTGATGAGTGAGCGGAGGTGAATGGATGGCGCAATCGATGGACCTGACTACAGAAAGACCGACAGAACCGGATGTACTGCCGTACACGCACTTCTGGCGCAAGTTCTGGCGCAACATGCCCCCCCGCGACAAGGTGATCGCGGCGCTGGGGGTCCTGCGGTGGATGCTGCGCTTCTACCAGTTCGACTCCCGTGAGCCGTTCATCATCGAGCGCAGGGTCCAGGTCTTGAAGTGGAAAGGGGGACGGATCGAGGTCGGACGGGGGGCCCGGCTGGCGATGGGGAGCAAGATCGTCTGCGGAGGGCACCTGGTCATCGGCCCACGGACCATCATCGGCAACAACAACGTGATTATGTGCGCTACCGAGGTCAAGATCGGCGCGCGCTGTATGATCAGTTGGAACTGCAGCATCTTCGACTCCATCGGCCACAAGATGTGGCTGGAACATACCGGCGAGGCGGAGATGGAGGCCCCCATCACCATCGGCAACGACGTTTGGATCGGTCCGTACTCCATCATTATGAAGGGCGTGACCATCGGCGATAACTGCATCATCGGCGCGGGGTCGGTGGTGCGGCGGGACGTGCCGCCCAACTCGCTGGTCTACGGCAACCCGGCCCGACGGGCGGGAACGGTCGTGCGATGGGAGCGGTAGGATGAGAAAGGTCGGAACCGTCTTCGGCGTGGGCTTGCTGGTCGGCCTACTCCTCCTGATCGGCCTGGAGGCGGCCGCCCGGATCCTCCACTGGTGGCCCGACCCCTTCTTCCAGCCCGACGAGCGGTTCGGCGTCTTCCACATCCCCAACGCCGAGGGGTGGTGGGTCAACATCGACGCGCCCGACGAGTTCCAGACCTACGTCCGCATCAACTCCAAGGGGCTACGGGACCGCGAATACCCCTACGAGAAGCCGCCGGGAACGTTCCGCATCCTGGTCCTGGGCGATTCCTACGCCGACGCGCTGGAGGTGCCGCTCGAGGATTCGTTCCAGGAAGTGCTGGAGGCCCGGCTGAACGAACAAATGGACCAGCCCGTCGAGGTGATCAACGGGGGAGTATGGGGCTACGGCAACGATCAGGAACTCCTGTTCTACCGACTGGAGGGACGGAAATATCAGCCCGATCTCGTCCTCCTCGCCTTCCAGCCCAACAGCGACGTGCTGGAGAACCACCGGGAGATGGAGACCCGCTACATGGGGCGGGAGTACAAGCCGTTCTTCGTGCTCGACGAGGAAGGGGAACTGGAATTGGTCAACTTTCCTTTCCGTGTCGAGCCGGAACCGCCCCCACGGAACCTTCTGGAACGGGTCAAACGGTTCCTCGCCGCCAACTCCCGCGCCTACCCGGTGGTCGGTCGATACGTCAAGTCGCGGATGAAGGGGATCACCGAGTGGCTTCAGCAAGCGGGAGTGATGGAGCCGATCCCAGGGGAGACGGTCTCCGAGGGGATCCCGATGGGAATGTACCTCTACGCCGCGGACTACCCGCCCGAATGGGAGGAGGCCTGGTCCGTCACAAAGGCCATCATCGCCCAACTGAAACGGGAGGTGGAGGCCGACGGGGCCCGCCTGGTGGTGGTCATCCTCCCCGACCGCCACCTGGTGGAGGGCGACTACCTGGCCTGGGCGCTACGCACTTACCCGGCGATGCAGGGAAGGGAGTGGGACCTGGACAAACCCAATCGAATCATGCGGGACTTCCTCACCGAGCAGGGGATTCCCTATCTGGAGATGGTCGATGAGTTCCGCCAGCACGCTGAGGAGACCGGGCGACCTCTCTACTACCCCAGGGACGGACACTGGAACGTCGAGGGGCATCGGCTGGGGGGCGAACTGATCGCTAGGTGGCTCTTGGAGCAGGGGCTGGTGAGGTGATGGGGGACTGGGGGACTGGGGGACAGGGGGATTGGAGGAGAGGATGGAGAGGACAAAAGGGTGGATGGTGCTGGGAGCGCTGGGGGGAGGAGTGGCGGTGGTCGCTCTCCTGCTGGGCCTGTTGAGCGCCTCGCCGACGGTGCGTGCCTCGCCGCCCGTGGAGGGGAATCCCCTCTCGTTCGACACCGCCGAGCCTCTGTTCGCGCCGGACGAGGACGTGCTGGGGCTTGCCGTGGCAGACCTGGACCGCGACGGTGATCCGGACCTGGCCTTCGCCCCCGGTGCGACGGTGCGCATCGCCGCAGGGGAGGGGTTCGCCACCTCGACCGACGTGGGAACCTGCGCCGGGACGGTGAACAGATTGGCAGTGGCCGACCTCGACCGGGACGGCAGAATCGACCTGATCGCTTTCTGCGACGGCGAGGTCCGCCTGTGGCGAAACCCCGGCGATCCCTTCACCATGCCCTGGACGGAAACCGGCGCGGTGACCGCGTCCGCCGTGCTGACCTACCCGGCGGGGACCGTGGCCGACCTGGATCAGGACGGCGCGCCCGACCTGGTCGGCGCGGGAAGCGACGGAAGGATCTACCTCTGGCGCAATCCGATGGACCTCGGTGGCCCCTTCACCGCCGACTGGGGGCCTCCGACCCCGATGGACCCCGCCGACGGGCCGGTCCACGCCGTCGCCCTGGCCGATATGAATTGGGACGGTCGGCCGGATCTGCTGGCGGCGGTCGGTGGGGAGATGCGCGTCTACCAGAACCCCAGCGCGCCGTTCTCCTCCCCGTGGTCCGTCTCCCAGGCCTGGGCCGGGGCCGGGAGCGATCTTCTCTCCATCGTCACGGCCGATTTCGACCGGGACGGCCTCCCGGACCTCGCGGCAGGCGATGCGGCAGGCCGCATCCTGGGCTGGTCGAATCCCTTCACGCCGGGGCAGCCCTTCGGTGGCATGCCGCCCTCGGCGACGATCCTGGGCACGCTGGGCGGCCCGGCCTTCGCGCTCACCGCGGCCGATCTCGACCACGACGGCAAACCGGACCTGGCCGCTGCTGGGGGCGGGGCAACCCCCAGCCTCCACGTCTGGCGGAACGCCGACGGGCTGGGTGCGCCGTGGGATGGGGGGCAGGTGGGGACGTGGGGCGACGCGCTGCGCGCGCTGGCGACGGCGGATCTGGACGGGGACGGGGACGACGACCTGATCGCCGGAAGTGAGAGCAGCGCGGCCGCCGAGGTCGTCCGTTGGTCCAACGCCATCCTCCATCGTAACGCGCTCTTCCCCGAGAAGGCCACCCCCATCGAAAGCCGCCCCGCCGACGTGCAGGCACTGGCCGCTGGCGACCTGAACCGGGACGGCATACCCGACCTAGTCGGCGGCGACAGCCTGGGCTACGTCCTCATCTGGGAAAGCGGCGGCTCGCCCACCACGGCTCTCTGGACCGAGTACGTCGTCGGGCGGATCGGTGAGGTGAAGGCGGTCGCTCTGGGCGACCTGGACGGAGACGGCGACCTGGAGATCGTCACCGGACACGACGACCCGCCCCGCCTGCTGGTCTGGCGGAACGAGGGAACCGGCCTGGAGGGACCGTGGCGGGACACCGTCGTCGGCGCCCCCCCCGATCCGGTGGCGACCATCGCGGTGGCCGACCTGGACCGGGACGGTCATCCCGACCTGGTCACCGGCTTGGGGGAGCATTCCCTCAACCCGCACCCGGACCCCGACGCCACGGTCGTCCTCTGGCGCAACGACGGCACCCCCTTCGACACCCCCTGGCCCTCCACCAATGCCGCCGTCCTCACCTACAGCGTCAACAGCGTGGCGGTGGGGGACCTGGACGGGGACGGGTGGCCGGACATCGTGGCCGGGACCGACCACGGAGAGCCGCTGGGGGACGCGGACAACCCGGTGCCCCGCGCCCAGTGGGCCGACCTCTTCCAACTGCTCGCCCTCCGCAACCCCGGCACCCCCTTCGCAGGGCCGTGGACCGTCGCCATCGTGGGGCGGGACCCGGCGACGGTCACCCTGGGGCCAGAGGACAACCCCAGCCACTACCACGGCTTCTGGGGCGCGACCGTCAACGCCGTCGCCCTGGGTGATCTGGACCGGGACGGCGACCTGGATATCGTCTCCGGCGACGGGGTCGAGGCGGACTACCAGTTGAAGGTGTGGGAGAACGACGGCACCCCCTTCGATGGGCAACCGGCCTCGTTCCACTGGACTTGGCAGCCCACGGCGGTCTGGTACGGCACGCCCCCCAGCCCTCCCTGGATGGGCGGCGCGGTGGTGGCGCTGACGGTGGCGGACTTCAACCGAGATGGCTGGCCGGACATCGCGCCGGGGATCACCCGCTGGCTGCGGATGTGGTTCGAGAACACCGGCACGCCGTTCGGAAGTTCCATCACCGACACCCACTGGATCGCCCACACCATCGTCCCCAACCAGGAGATCGTCCGCGCCGTCGTGGCGGCGGACTTCGATCGGGACGGCGACGCCGACCTCGCCACCGGCAGCGAGCGATGGGACGGCCCGGAACTCACCTACTGGCACAACGACGGGGGCCACATCTGCGAGATCGCCGCGTCGACCGATGCGCCACCGATCCAGCACCTGGAGACGGACGACGTCCTGGCGATCAGAGTAAGCCACGAGGGCCAGGACAGCGAAGAGCAGGCCCGCCTGGTCCGCTGGCGGCTCCGCTTCACCGGGCCGGACGGTACGCCGTTGACCAGCGAGCAGGCCAACGACCTGATCGATACGCTCTGGATCTACCGGGACGGTGGGAACCAACGGTGGACCACGGGGGATACGCCCGTCCTCACGACGACCACGATGAGCCTGGACAGCGAGGGGTATCAGACGTTGACCTTCGCCCTTGGAGACCCTCTGATGGTCCTCTCGCCGGGGGAGACGGTCTACTACTTCGTCGTCGTGCGCATCGCCGACGGGGCGATGAGCGCCACGCCCAACGAGTTCCAGGTCTGGTTCGACGCCGACGCCGACTCGCTGGCAGAGGGCGTCGACAGCGGAGCCAGCCTCTTCATCGGCGATACCGATCCCGTCGGCTCCGGCATCGTGGCGGCGGTCGGTCCACCCGCCTCCATCGGCGTGGAAAGTCGAGGGGATGGGAAGGGGACCGAGGTGGAGACGTGGGAGATCGCCTCCGGCTATTTCTACGACTTCCACGCCGTCGCCCGCGATGCGCTGGGCCACTTCGTCCAGGCCGAACCGGCCACGTGGACGTTGGTGCCGGTGAGCGGTGGAGTCGTTCCGGGCGACCTGTCGGTAGGCCCCGACGGGACCTGGGCCCGCTTCTCCGGCCACCTGACCGGCACGGCGCGCCTGGTGATCACCCACACCACGCTAGGGACCGACACGACGGGCCTGATCCGCGTGACGCCCCCGCCGACCCAGATGGTCCTGGAAGCCGACCCGCCGGAGATGGTCGCCGATGGGACCTCCAGCATCACCCTGCGGGCCTACCTGTGGGACGGCCCGGGAGATCCGGTGGCGGACCACGTGCCGGTGACCTTCACGGTGGTCGGCGGCGAGGCATCGGCCCATCTTCCTGCCGACCCCTTCGTCACGACGACGTTGGGCGGCGTCGCCTCCGCCCCTCTCCTGGCCGACATCCGCACCGGCCAGGTCCGGGTGCGGGCGGAGACGGGCAGGGTGACGGACGTGGTCACCGTAACCCTCCGGCCCGGCCCGCTCGACCGCTTCCGGGTGAAAGGTTACTCCACGGTGGTCTACGCCGGCGAGCACCTGTTCACGGGACCGGAGGTTACCGCCCTCGACCTGTACGGCAACGTGAAGACCGACTACACCGGCGCTGTCTACTTCCTCTCCAGCGACCCCCAGGCGACCCTTTCGTACACCCTCGGCTCCCCGTACACCTTCACCCCCGCCGATGGAGGCGTGCACTGGTTTACGGGGACTGCCTTCGTGCTGAGAACGGCGGGGATGCAGACGATCACCGTGACCGATGGGACGGTCGCCGAGCCCTTCGGCCCGATCGAGGTCCGCCACGCCTTTGCGGTGGGCCGGATCGAGTTGCATATGGCCCCCGCTGTGATCACCGCCGGGGAACGGACCACCGCCGTCGTCGAAGGGTTCGACCTTTACGGCAATCCGATGGGAGAACTGGACCCCATTATGTGCAAATACACGATCGACGCGGAGGCCGGCGGCGAATGGGTGGGGAACGTGTACACGACGGAACGGTTCGGAACGTGGACGGTCGTAGCCACGACGCGCACGGACCCGCCCCACAGCGACTCCGCGACCCTCTGGGTGCTGCCCACGGCGCGGATCTTCCTGCCGCTGGTCCTGGCAGAACGATAGGGGAAAGCGGATGGCACTTCCACCGGTAAGCATCGTCATCCTCAACTGGAACGGCCTGGAAGACACCGCCGCCTGCCTGGCCTCGCTGGCGGCTGTGGACTACCCGGCGCTGGAGGTCGTGGTGGTGGACAACGGCTCTACCGACGGCTCCCCGACCATCCTCCAGCAACGATTCCCCGGCCTAATCCTCCTGGAGACGGGGGAGAACCTGGGGTACGCAGGCGGCAACAACGTGGGGCTGCGCTACGCGCTGGAGCGAGGGGCGGAGTACGTCCTGCTCCTGAACAACGACACGGAGGTCGCCCCCGACTTCCTCCGTCGGATGGTGGAGGTGGCCGAGGCGGACGAGCGGGTGGGTGCGGTCGGCCCGATGATCTACTATCACAGCCGCCCCGATGTGATCTGGTCGGCCGGAGGGGCCATCGACTGGCGGCGAGGGCGAACCCGTATGGTGGGAGTGGACGAGCCGGATCGAGGGCAGTTCGGCACGGCACCGCGGGAGGTGGATTTCGTCACCGGCTGCGCCATGCTGGTGCGGCGGGAGGCGACGGAGCGGGCCGGCCTGCTGGACGAACGGTTCTTCCTCTACTACGAAGAGGTCGAATGGTGCGTGCGCATCCGCCGGGCCGGTTTCCGCATCCTCCACGTCCCCACCGCCCGCGTCTGGCACAAGATCCCCTTCGACGGACGGGAGGCCTCGCCGATGGTGCACTACTATATGACCCGCAACCGGCTCCTGTTCCTCAAACTGACCGGCGCGGGATGGCTGGCCTGGACCCACACGCTGCTGATGGAGTACGTCCGCCGCTTCCTCAGCTGGTCGATACGGCCGAAGTGGTGGGGGAAACAGGCACAGCGACGCGCCCTCTGGCAGGGAGTGATCGACTATTTTCAGGGAAGATGGGGACGGATGGAATGGAGGAGGACCGCCGGGCGCCATTCCACGCTCCAGCAGTGAGGGGAGGTAGGGGAGTGTGAACGGATTGGACGCTCTGCTCAACAGGATGGTTGGCCTGCTGGGGCCGGACGGGAAGGGAGAGGCGCTGATCGCAGGCTTTATGCGGCTGCCGCTGCGGGACAAACTGGCGCTGATGGTGAAGTTCGGCCGAGGTCTGTGGGTGGCCCGCAAGTTCGACACCCGTGGGCTGATCGAAGCAGGCCCCGGGATCCGCATCATCAAACGGAACGGTGAGATCCATATGACCCGACTTTGTCGGCTGCAGGAGAACGTCCACATCGCCGTCGTGGGCAAACGGCAGAAGGCGGTCCTCCGCCTGGGCTACGATGTGGGGATCGCCGCCCGCACGCGGATCAATGTGGGGCTCTCAGTCTCCATCGGGAGCGGGTGCCGCATCGGCTGGGACTGCGACATCATGGACGGCAGTTTTCACCGCATCCTCTGGCTCGACCGTCCCCCCAACCCAGTCTTCGAACCCGTGGTGATCGAGGACAAGGTGTGGATCGGCTCGCGGACCATCGTCCTGCAGGGCGTGACCATCGGGGCGAACTCGGTCATCGGCGCTGGCTCGGTGGTCACGAAGGACATCCCCCCCAACGTCTTCGCCGCCGGATGCCCGGCCCGGGTCATCCGCGAGATCGCCGGATGGGATCCGAGGGCCTACCCCGAGGACGAACCGGAGGCTGCTTCCCGATGAGGATCCTGGTCGTCTCTCAGTGGTTCCCATACCCGCCGGACAACGGGGCGCGGCTCCGCACCTATCATCTCCTGAAGCAACTGGCCCGCCATCACGAGATCGCGCTTCTCTCCTTCGCCCAACGGGAGGTGAAGCCCGAACATCTGGACGCGATGCGTGCCTACTGCACGACGGTGGAGGCGGTGCCTTTCCGCCCCTTCCATCCCACCCGCCTGCGCGCCCTGGTGGGCCTCCTCCTCCCCCGGCCTCGCGCCCTGACCGACACCTTCAGCCCACGGATGGAAGCGCGGGTGCGGGAGACCCTGCGGCGGGAGCGGTTCGACCTGGTGCTGGCCTCCACCATCGGGCCGACCGCCACGACCGCGATGCACGTCCGCGGGCACCGGACCGTGCCGAGGGTGCTGGAGGATCTGGAACTCTCGATCATCCTCGACCGGGTGCAAAACGAGCAGGCCTGGTTGGCCCGACAACGGCTCCGGCTGACCTGGTGGAAACTGCGCCGGTTTATGGTCGGGTTGCTGCGGGACCTAGACGGGTGTACGGTGGCCTCGGAGCGGGAGCGGGACCTGGTGCAGCGGCTCGTCCCCGGCTACCGCCACCTGACCGTGGTGCCCAACGGCCTGGAGCCGGAGCGGTACGAGGGGGACTTCGGCCCGGTGGAGCCGGACACGCTGGTCTTCCCCGGCGCGCTGACCTACATCGCCAACCTCCTGGCGATGGAGTTCTTTCTGAAAGAAGTGATGCCCCGCATCGTGGCCCGGCGGCCGGGGGTGCGCCTCTACATCACCGGCCGAACGGATGGGGTCGATCTGGCCCGCCTCCCCCTCTCCGACAACGTGGTCCTCACCGGCTACCTGGACGACGTCCGCCCTCGTATCGCCCGCAGCCAGGTCTGCGTGGTCCCGATGACCGTCGGCGGTGGTACACGGCTGAAGATACTGGAGGCGATGGCGCTGGGCGTGCCGGTGGTCGCCACACCGAAGGGAGCCGAAGGGCTGGCGGTCCGCCCCGGCGAGGACGTCCTGCTCGCCGACGATCCGGAGGCCCTCGCCGCCCACGTGGTGCGGCTGCTGGAGGAGCCCGCGCTGCGCGCCCGGCTGGCGGAGAACGGGCGTCGGCTGGTGCGGGAGCGGTACGACTGGCGCATCATCGGTGAGCGGTTCAACGCGTTTCTCGAACGAGTGGTGATGGAGTGGAACCATGTATCGGTTGATTGAACGGCGTCTCCCCACGCTCCGGATCACGCTGCTGCGAGCCGGGCTCGTCCTCGGCGTGCTGGTCATCGGGGTGCTGACCGGCTGGCTGGGAGGGATGATGGCCCGCCCGTGGCTCATGTTGCCCTTCTCCTTCCTGGTCCTCCTGCTCTCCGTGGGATTCGGCCTCGGCGAGGCGAGGCTGGAGCACGGGGTCGTCGGCGTCGTCGCCGTCGCCGCCCTCGTCCGCTACACGCTTCCCACCGGCACCCGTAGCCGTATCCCCCTCAGCCTGGTGCTGGCCGGGGCGGTCGCTGTGTGGTGGATCGCGAGCCAGTGGTTGGAGGACCGGCGGGTCCGGCTGAAGCCTGCCCCGACCAATCTCCCCCTTCTCGGTTTCATCGCCGCGTCCATCATCTCCCTGCCCTGGAGCATCGCCTTCCGCGACGTACTGGTCCAGCCCTGGTCCACCTGGCCGTTCGTCCAACTGGGGGGGCTGGCCGTGATGGTGCTGCTGCCCGGGATCTTCCTGGTGGCTGCCCAGCAGGCGAAGGACGTGAGATGGATCCAGTGGCTGGCGGGCATCATCCTCGTCGTCGGGGCGGCGGCCATCGTGGGTTACTACTACCATCTGCCCTTCCTGGCCTTCCTCCAGGTCCGTCCCCTCTTCCCCACCTGGTTCATCTGCCTCGCCCTTGCCCTGGCCCTGTTCGACCGGCGACTGCCGCTGCCGGTCCGCCTGGGGCTCATCGCGCTGGCTGGCGCGTGGTTCTACCGGGTCTTCGTCGATCAGTTCCGCTGGCTCTCCTCCTGGCTCCCGGCCCTGGTGGCGGTGGGAGCGATCGGCCTGGTGCGGTCGCGGAAACTGCTGGTCGTGATGGCGATCCTCCTGGCAGTCTACGTCGTGCTCAACCTCCCCGTCGTCGAGGCCCGCATCAATCAGGAGTTCGCCGCCAGCGGGATCACCCGGCTGCACGCTTGGGCCAACAACTGGCGCATCACCGGCAAGCACTGGCTCTTCGGCGTCGGACCGGCGGGATACGCGGTTTACTATATGAATTACTTCCCGCTGGAGGCGATGGCGAGCCACAGCACGTACATCGACATCCTCTCCCAGACAGGGGTGGTGGGCCTCTTCTTCTTCCTGTGGTTCTGGGTGGCGACAGGGGTGGTCCTCCGGCGGTTGTATCGGCGCGTGAAGGGACGGCGGGATTTCGCAGAAGCGTTCACACTGGCCGCGATCGGGGGATATGTCGGCGCGCTGGTGGCGATGGCGCTGGGGGATTGGATCATCCCCTTCGTCTACACCCAGACCATCGCCGGGTTCGACTACGCCGCTTACACCTGGGTGCTGCTGGGGGCGGCGCAGGCGTTGCTTCTCAGGGAGCAGAGGAGCAGAGGAGCAGGGGGGCCGGAAGGCGAGGAGGCGAGGAAGCGGGGAAGCGAGGGATGAGGGTGGACGTCTCGGTCATTGTGGTCAGTTGGAATACACGGAGATTGCTGGAACAGTGCCTGCGGTCTGTCTACGAGACGGCGGAGGACCTGGCGGTGGAGGTCATCGTGGTGGACAACGGCTCCTCCGACGGAAGCGTGGAGGCAGTGCGGGATCGGTTCCCCGAGGCCCGGTTGATCGTCAATTCCGAGAACGTGGGGTTCGCTCGGGCCAACAACCAGGCGATGGAGGTCGCTCGCGGGCGGTACTTCCTGCTCCTGAACAGCGACGCTGTGCTGCGGCCCGGCGCGCTGAAGGCACTGGTGGGCTGCCTGGAGGCCCACCCCCGGGCGGGGATCGTGGGAGGGCGGCTGGTGAACCCCGACGGGAGTTTCCAGGCCTCGTATATGGACTTTCCCACGCTTTGGGGGGAAATCTTGCTGATGCTCAAACTGCACCCCTTGTTCCACTCCCCTTACTTCCCCAGCCGGCCGCCGGAGAAAAGCGGGGTTGTGCGAGAGGCAGGCTGGGTCCCTGGGGCCTGCCTGCTGGTGCGGCGGGAGGTGTGGGAGGAGATCGGCGGGCTGGATGAGACCTACTTTATGTACTCCGAGGAAGTGGATTGGTGCTGGCGAGCCCGGCAGGCAGGCTGGAGGGTGTACTACACACCCGAAGCGGAGATCGTCCACTGGGGCGGACAGAGCATCGGCCAGGTGCCGCTGGAGAAGCGGGCGTGGGTGTATCGAGGGAAGTGGCTCTTCTTCCGACGACACCGGGGGAGACGGACGGCCACGCTGTTCCGCCTGGCCCTGCTCGGAACGACAGTGCTGAAGATGGGGGCGTGGCTCCCGCTGCTGGCCGCACCAGCCCGGGCGACGCGCGACCGCGCCCGACGGAACCTCCGGTCCTACCGCAGGCTGATCAGCGCGATGGGAGGGCTGACGGGATGAGGCGACCGTTGCGCGTCCTGTTCATCGCCCAGGTCTTCCCCTACCCTCTGGACAGCGGCCCCAAGATCCGGGCTTACTACGTCCTCCGCTATCTGGCTTCCCGCCACCGGGTGACGCTGGTGGCTTTCGTCACCCACCCCCGGGAACTGCAGTTCGTGGACCACCTGGCCTCCTTCTGCGAAGCGGTCTATCCGGTGCAACGGCCCCGCTCCCTCTGGCGGGAGGGGCTGGCGATGGCCCGCAGTCTCTTCACCGGCCGCCCCTTCATGATCGAGCGCCACTTCGACCGGGGGATGGCCCGCCTGGTGAAGGACCTGGCTGCGAGGGAACGGTTCGACCTGATCCACGTGGACCAGATCAAGGTGGCCCAGTACGGCCTGCGGATCAAGGGGGTCCCCCGCGTCATCGACAAGCACAACGCCTACGCGCTGGTGCTGAAGGGCGTGGCCCAGACCGACCCCTCCCCGCTGCGGCGGCTGGTGGCCCGGCTGGACTGGCGCCGGATGGCCCGGTACGAGGGAATGGTCTGCCGCGTCTTCGACGGGGTGGTCGCCGTTACAGAGATGGATCGAGACGCACTGCTCCGGTTTTCCGGCAACGGGCGGGAGATCCCCGTGATCCCCATCGCCACCGACTGCGGGGCCGTCCGGCCGGTCCGCCGCCGGACCGACGCACGGGACATCCTGATCCTGGGCTCCCTCTTCTACCCCCCCAACGTCGATGGGGCGGTCTGGTTCACCCGGGAGATCTTTCCCCGGGTGCGGGCGGAGGTGCCGGACGCGCGGCTGCTCCTGGTCGGCGGGCGACCCGCGCCGGAGGTGGTCGCCCTGGGGCGGGAGGACGGGGTGGAGGTCACGGGCTACGTGGAGGACCTGCAACCCTATCTGGAGCGGACGGCGGTGATGGCGGTGCCGCTCCGCTTCGGCAGCGGGATGCGGGTGAAGATCCTGGACGGCCTGGCCTGGGGTCTGCCGATGGTCTCCACCTCCGTCGGCTGCGAGGGGATCGACGTGACGCCTGGACAGGACATCCTGCTGGCCGACGCGCCGGAGACCTTCGCCGCCCAGGTGGTGCGGGTATTGCAGGATCGGCACTTGGCCGATGCGCTCTCCGCCAACGGACGCCGCTTGGCGGAACAGCGGTACGACTGGCGGGTCCTCTACCCCCGTTGGGACGAGGTCTACGCCAGTGTGCTGGGAGATGGTGAGATAACCAAACACCACAGAGGCACAGAGAACACGGAGAAATCTCAAGAAAACAGAGAAACCTCTGTGTCCTCTGCGCCTCTGTGGTGAAGAAACTTGGGAGGAACATTGTGGGGAAAAACGGACGTTGTTTGGTCATCGGGCTGGACGGCGGCTCGCCGGATCTGATCCGACGGTGGGCCAACGAGGGAAGGTTGCCCAACCTGGCCCGTCTCATTGAGGAGGGTGCCTTCGGACCTCTACGGTCCACCTACCCGCCCATCTCCGCCGCTGCCTGGGTGACTTTTCTGACGGGGCAGGAACCGGGGCAGCACGGCATCTTCGACTTCCGCAACTACGACCCTACCCGGTACACCTGCACCGACGAGGCGATCGTCAACTCGACCGCCTTCGCCGGACGGACGATGTTGGACGTGGCGGGGGCCTACGGCCGACGGGTGGGAGCGGTCACGGTCCCCATCACCTATCCGACCTGGCCGGTCAACGGCGCGATGGTCGCCGGCTACCCGACCCCCGACGCGAAGCGGGCCTTCACCTACCCGCCGGAACTGGGGGAACGGCTGGGCTCACTGACGGAGGACTCCGCCTTCTTCCGCTCCCGCGCCCCCGAAGAGGTGGCCCGGGAACTGATTCGGCTGGTGCAGGACCGGGCGGAGGCGGCCCGGTGGATGCTCCAAGACGACGACTACGACCTCTTCATCGTCGTCTTCGGAGCCACCGACCGGGCGCAGCACGACTTCTGGCACCACTTCGACCCCGATTTCCCCACCCACGACCCGGCGGAGGCGGAACGGTTCGGCTCGGTGATCCTGGAGGTCTACCAGGAGGCGGACCGAGCGATCGGACAACTGCTGGAGACAATGCCGGAGGACACGACCGTGCTGGTGATGTCCGACCACGGCGCGGGCCCGCGGGCCACCCGACAGGTCCACTTCAACGCCTGGCTGGCGCAGGAGGGGCTGTTGCAGATGCGGCAGGGAGGTGGGTCGCCGCTGCGGTGGGCGCGCCCCCTCTACCGGGCCTTCAAGGCCCGCTTCCCCTATCAGGAACAGGTCTACCGCCGACTGCCCCCAGCCCTGAAACGGCTGGCCTCCCGCGTCGATTCTGACGCCGAACTGGGGATCGGCGACGTGGACTGGGGGCGGACGGTGGCCTATCGCTTTCCGATGTATCCCCCTGTGGAGGGCATCGTGATCAATCTGCGCGGGCGGCAGCCGGAGGGGATCGTCGAGCCGGGAGCCGAATACGAACGACTGCGGGATGAGATCATCGAGCACCTCCAGGGCCTGACCGACCCGGAGACCGGCACGCCGATCGTGGAGGTCGCCCTCCGACGGGAGGAACTCTATCGGGGCGACCATCTGGAGCGAGTGCCGGACATCGTGGTGGTGATGGCGGAGGGGTATGAGGGCGGATCGGCCCTCTCCGGCCCCTTCGTCACCCCGATCCCTCTGGACGACCTGCGTCGGCTCAGCGGGGCGCACCGGATGGACGGGGTGCTCATCGCCCGCGGGCCGGGGGTCCGGCAGGGGGAAAGGGTCGAGGGAGCCCGGATCGTCGACCTCGCACCGACCATCCTGTACACGCTGGGGGTGCCGGTCCCGCGCCAGATGGACGGCCGCGTGCTCGCGGACCTCTTCGAGCCGGGGCACGTGGCCGCCCGACCCGTGGAACGGGTGGACTGGACGGGCGAGAGGGTTGGGTTGGAGGAAAGCGGACTCTCCGAGGAGGAGGAGAGCGTCATTCGGGAGAAACTGCGCCGATTGGGGTATATCGAGTGAGCAGGACGGGAAGATGAGACGGGCTGCATTGCTTTTCCTGATCCTTTTGATCTGCTACGCCTACTTCCTCCCCCGCTGGGCGGAGTGGAACCAGAACTCGCGGATGGACCTGACGATGGCCCTCGTCGAGCAGGGGACCTTCGTCATCGACGACTATTACGAGAACACGGGGGACTACGCCGTTTACGGCGGCCACGTCTACACCGACAAGGCCCCCGGCACCTCGTTCGTCGGCGTGCCCGCCTACGCGGCGTTCCGCGCGCTGGCCCGGCTGCCGGTCGTGGAGCGACTCCTGCAGCGAGCAAGCC
>DROW01000075.1 GCA_011388675.1 Chloroflexota bacterium
GAGGAGTGGGACGACGCGAAGGTGTTCCAGGTGGAGGTGCGGGACCTGGGAGCAGGGGAGCAGGGAGCAGAGGGGCAGGGAGCAGGAGGGCAGGGAGCAGGGGAGCAGGGGGCAGGGGGGCAGGGGGCGGGGGAGCAGGGGGCAGGGGACTTCGTCGTCCCGATCGATGCGGAGGAGACCGGTGCGCCCATCTCTCCCTACATCTACGGGGCCTTCATCGAGCACCAGGGCCGCTGCATCTACGGCGGCATCTGGGCGGAGATGCTCCAGGACCGGAAGTTCTACTACCCCGTGGAGTACTACTTCCCCTGGGGGCTGGAGAGGGGCCATTCCCCCTGGCGCGCCATCCCCTTCGACACGGTGGTGGCGATGGACACGGGGAACGTCTTCGTAGGCGAGCACACCCCCCGGATCGACCTGGACGGGCGGAAGGCGCGGGGGCTCCGCCAGGACGGACTGGGGCTGGTGGCGGGGAGGGAGTACGAGGGATACGTCTTCCTCGCCGCAAGGGACGGCCCGGTCGAGGCGGAGGTCCGATTGGTGTGGGGCCCCGCCCCCGAAGATCAACAGACCGTTTCCCTCGGCTCCGTGCCCGAGGAGTACACCCGGTTCCCATTCCGCTTCACCGCCGGCGCGGACACCGACGACGGGCGGCTGGAGATCGTCGGCCGGGGCACCGGCAGCCTCTACATTGGCACCGCCTCCCTGATGCCCGCCGACAACGTGGAGGGGATGCGGACGGACGTGCTTGGCCTTCTAAAGGGCCTGGGGTTCACCGTCTACCGCTGGCCTGGCGGAATTTTCGTCAACGACTATAATTGGCGGGAAGCCGTCGGCGACCGGGACCGACGCCCTCCCCGCCTGAACACCGCCTACTGGTCCGAGGTGGTCGAATCCAACGACTTCGGCCCGGATGAGTTCATGGCCCTCTGCCGCCTGGTGGGAGCCGAGCCCTACGTGGTGGTCAGCGCCACCGGTTCCGACGATGCCCAGATGGCCGCCGAAGAGGTGGAGTACCTCAACGGGGGGCCGGACACGCCGATGGGGCGGCTCCGCGCCGCCAACGGGCATCCGGAGCCCTACCACGTCCGTTTCTGGGGGGTGGGGAACGAGATGTGGGGCTTCGCGGACATCGATGAGTACATCGAGCAGCACAACCGGATCGCCGAGGCGATGCGGGCGGTGGACCCCTCCATCCAGATCGTCGGAGTCGGCGGGCTGGAGTTCGAGGGGCTGGAGCCGGGGGAGACCTGGACGGAGAGTATGCTGGCCCACAGCGCCGATCGTATGGACCTGATCAGCGAGCACTTCTACGGCGGCTCCAGCCCTGTTCTGACCGAGCACGCCGCCAGTATCGCTCAGGGAACGCGGGAGATCGTGGCCGCCCATCGGCGGTATCGGGAGCAGATCCCCGCGCTTCAGGGGCGGGACGTCCGGCTGGCCCTGGACGAGTGGAACTACTTCTGGGGGGATCGGGACGAGATCTACGGCGAGGCTGCTCCCCGTTACTACCTCCGGGACGCCCTGGGGATCGCCCGCGGGCTGCACGAGGTGTTCCGCAACAGCGACCTGGTCTACATGGTCAACATCCACCCGGTCAATGTCCACGGGCAGATCAAGACGACCCAGACCGAGGCGGCGGTGGAGGCCACCGGGCTGGTCGTGGGGTTGTACCGCAACCACTTCGGCACCCTGCCCGTGGCGGTCCGCGGCGACGTCGGCCCCCTGGACGTGGTCGCCGCCTGGAACGAGGGCCGCACCGCCCTGACCGTCGGCGTCGTCAACCCCACCGAGTACACGCACACCCTCCGTCTGGTCCTGGAGGGGGCGACGTGGGCGGATGGGGGGCGTCGGTGGCTCATCTCCGGTTCCGACCCCTGGGCTTACAACGAGCCGGGGCGACCGCCGGAGGTGACGGTCCAGGAGGAGCCGCTCGACGGCACCCCGGATCGGCTGGCCGTGCCGCCGATGAGCGTCGTTCTGTTTGAGGTGCCGACTCGGTAAGGGCAAGGAGAAGGCGTAGCGAAGGGTAGATCCGCTGGGCAAGGCACCGCAGAGGCGCGGAGGACGCAGAGCCTGTTTCCTGCTCCTTTTCTCCTCTGCTCTGCGTCCTCCGCGCTTTTCTTCGCCTTCGCCGGTTGGCGGAGACCTGTCGAGGGAAGAAAGCGATGCGGGAGACCATCTCAGGCTTCAGGCAACAGTTCGGGCGAGGGGTCAGGAACGTCCTCCTCTCCCTTCTGACGCTCCCCTTTCTCGTCTCCATCGCCGCGCCGGTCAGGACCGAGGTCGCCACGCGCAGGTACGGCAGCGCTCCCATCGCCATCACCCCCGACGGCGCGACGCTCCTCGTCGTCAACCCCGACTCCAACTCCCTCTCCCTGGTGGGGACGGACACCCTGACCGTGGTCGCGGAGGTCCCCGTCGGGGTCGACCCGCGCAGCGTGGCGGTCGCCGCGGACGGGACGCGGGCCTACGTGGTCAACCAGGGTTCCGATACCCTCTCCGTCGTGGACCTGGCGAGCCGGGCCGTCGTCGCCGAGGTCGGGGTGGGGGACCGACCGGTGGGGGTGGCGGTCTCGCCGGATGGCCGGTTCGTCGCCGTCGCCGAGCGGGGGGACGACGATGTCCGTTTCCTCGACGCTGCCACGCTCTCCACTCTCTCCGTCGTCCCCGTCGCCGACCGGCCCTACGGCCTCGCCTTCACCCCCGACGGCCGTCGCCTCCTCGTGACCCATCTCCTCAGCGGCGACGTCACCCTTCTCGACGTCCGGCCCTTCACCCTCTATCTCCCCCTCGTCTCCCACGGTCGGCGTTCGGCAGATCTTTCGGGTTCCAGGTTTCAGGTTTCAAGGTTCAGGGTTCAGGGCTCAGGGCTCAGGTTCCACGCCTTACGCATCCCTACCTGGCCCCATGTCGCCCCCGCCCCCGCCGTCGTCGTCAACGGCGCCGGGACCCGGGCCTACCTCCCCCAGACCATGGCCAACGGTATGGGCTTGAACACCCGCTTCGACACCACCGTGTTTCCCAAAGTCTCCGTGCTCAACCTGGAGACCGGGGTTCACCAGACCTCCGAGCACATCTCCCTGCCGGAGACCGACCAGCCCGTAGGGTTGCCCTGGGACGTGGCGCTCGCCCGGGGCGACACCGAACTGTGGGTGGTCAACAGCGCCAGCAACGACGTTTCGGTGATCGACCTCAGCGAGCCGACTCATCCCCGCCGCGTCGCCCACATCCCCGTGGGGAGCAACCCCCGTGGCGTCGTCCTCAGCCCCGACGGCGCGACCGCCTACGTCAACAACACCCTGGACGGCACCGTGTCGGTGATCGACGCGGCGACCTACACCGTGACCGCCGTCGTCACCGTGACCCAGATCCCCCTGCCGCCGATCCTCCTTCACGGCAAGCGGCTCTTCTTCTCCAGCGCCCGCTCCGACCTGGCCCAGGCCCGCTGGATCAGTTGCAACACCTGCCACATCGAGGGGGAGCACGACGGGCGGACCTGGCTCCTTCAGTACTTGGGCGATGTGCCGCCGGGGGCCACGCCGGTCATCACCCGCAACACCACCAGTCTGCTGGGGATGATCGAGACCTACCCGCTGCGCTGGTCGGCCGAGTGGGACGAATCGGCCGACAGCGAGTTCAGCGTCCGCTTCGAGCAGTTCGGTACCGGCCTGATCCACGACGGGGAGATGAACCCCACCCTCGGCCCGCCCAACCAGGGCCGTTCCTACGACCTGGACTGCCTAGCCGCCTACATCGACAGCCTGACCGTGCCGGAGCGGACCCACATGCTGACCCCTGCCGAACGGCGGGGTAGGGCGATCTTCGAATCGGACGAGACGGGGTGTGTCACGTGTCATCCGCCGCCCCTTTACACCGACCTGCAGCAACACGACGTGGGCACCGCCGACGCCTACGGCGAATGGTTCGGCCCGCTCATCGACACCCCCTCCCTCCGTTTCCTCTACGACAGCGCCCCCTACCTGCACGACGGCAGCGCGCCCACCCTGTACGACGTGCTCACCACCGCCAACCCAGACGACGAGCACGGTGTCACCTCCC
Source organism: Chloroflexota bacterium (assembly GCA_011388675.1). Lineage (GTDB taxonomy): Bacteria > Chloroflexota > Anaerolineae > B4-G1 > DUEL01 > DUEL01. The sequence continues at coordinate 4,063 of DROW01000075.1, forward strand.
ACCTGAGCCAGCAGGAACTGGAGGACCTGGTGGCCTTCCTCCTGGCCCTTCCCTACACGCCCGATGACGCCACCCCGCAGAGCGCGCCCGACCCTGCCCCTGCTCGGTCGGCCAATCATCGTTCAGGAGAGATACGCCAATGAAAGTGAAATCCAAAGCCATTCTCGTGCTGGCCCTGCTTCTGGGCCTGTGGCTTGCGTGGTCGTTCCGTTCCGGTGGTCCGGTGTCCGCGGCGCTCCCCGAGGACGCGGCCCCCGTCCGGAGCCAGCAGGCCACCCACCGGCTCCAGGGGGAGTTTCACCAGCCGGACGGCACCGTCATCACCCGCTCGTTCCCGCTGAACGCCGTTCCCCTCCTCCCGATGGCCTTGCCGAACAAGTGGCCCCCGATCGCCGTGGTCAACGGTCAGTTCGACGTGAACCTGGAGCCCAACCTCTACGCCTTCCTCCTGGAGAGCGAGTTCCAGCCCATTCCCTACTTTATGCCGCCCACCAAGGTCGACCTGCGGAACGGGGACGTGACCGGCCTGGTGATCACCCTCACGGAGCAGATCCCTCCTCCCTTTCCCACCACGCCGCCCGACGTCTCCCGCATCTCCGTCGGCACGCCGGACGCGGAGGGGTACGCGACCGTCAAGGGGAGCGCGGGGGCGGTGGAGCCTTACTCCGGCGTCCTCCTGGTCGACCTCAGCGCCGCCACTGTGACCACCACCACCTCCGACGCCAGCGGGGCCTTCACCGCTACCCTCTACGCCCCTCTAGGCTCCTCCCTCCTGATCAAGTACGACCCCACCGGCGCGCGCGTCGCGCAGGCGTGGGAGGCCTCCGGGAGCGCGGGTCTGGAGGCGGACGTCTCCGAACTCAACCCCCTGCCCGGTGCCATCCTGCCCGTCGGCCCCACGAGGACGGGGAACGACTTCTACACCGCGGGCTCTTTCCGGGATGAGAAGCCGGACCGCTGGACCGGCTGGTCGGTCACGGGCACGCTCCACACCCCCAGCGGCACCACCGCCGTCCAGCCCAGCCAGACGCTCACCGTGGAGGCCTACATCCGGGTCACCGCGCCGGCCATCACCTGCACCGACCCGGTCACCTTCGACATCCCCTTCCACCTGCGCCTGAAGTACCTCTTCCAGGCGGATGGGCGTCCTAATCCTTCTGGCATCTGGTTCAACGCCCACCTCTTCACCCCCACCGGCCTCCCCATCGAGCACGAACGGGAGGACGGGCAGTACCGTCAGATCACCGTCACCACCTTCACCAACGGTGTCTGCGTCGGCACCCACACCTTCGTCGCTTCGCGGACGGTCCCCTTCTCCGTCCCCGCTGGCCTGCCGGACGGGACCTATCGGGTCGAGGCCCTGGTCACGAGGGGCAGTCTCCCGCTGGCCACCGGCGTGCGGATGCTCCCCATCTGGTATCACGTCCTCCCGCTGGCCACGATGCCCTCGATCACCCTCGGCGACCCGGCCCCGCCCCACATCCCCTGGACCCTGCTGGCCGACTATCCGGTCAACGGCCATCGGGGGATTCAGGCGTATGAGGACGAGGGGATCTTCCAGATGCCCACCCGCGTCCTCTTCCCGCCCCATCTGGTGGTGGTGCCGCGGCTGGACGAACGGACGGGCGAGCCGGTGACCTACCGGCTGGAACCCGGCTCCCACTGGATCGGAGCCAGCGAACGGCGCTTGCCGAACCCGCCCCGCATCCCCTTCGCCTTCCCCTCCGGTTATCTGACCGCGGAGGTGCACAAGCCCGACGGCTCCGTCGACGTCCTCGGTCCCGCTCCCATCGTTGGGGCCTCGGTCCGTACCCCCACCACGCCCGGAGGCGACCCCCTCGACTTCGGCACCGGCCAGGTCTCCGACCTCTACCATCTGACGACGATGGACGAGGCTTTCGACTATCGTTTCGACCAGTACGGCCTCCACACGATCTCCTTGACCGGGGAGGTGGAGGACGTCTTCGGCAACGTCTACCCCATCCAGGGGACCTACGACGTGATGGTGGCCCAGGTGCTCGACCTGGACCCCGGTCAGTTGCCCTCCACTCCCTACGTGGTGGACGATGCCTTTATGCCCGGCCTGCACATCTTCCCCCCTGTCCCTGCCGATGTGACGATCCAGTTGACCCAGATACCCGATTCCGATCCGACCCAGATGATCACGACCACGATCACGGGCCGGGCCAACCGGTTCGGCTACTTCCAGCCACCGGCCGGCACCGAGATCCGCCTCCAGGCTCCCGGCGAGTTCCGGGTGGACATCACCGCCACCTACGTCGACGCCGACGGCACCCTCTGGGCGGGCACGATGACCTGGGGGAACGTCGTCGAGGGCCCGTCTCCCCAGATCGCTGCCCACGGCCGGCGGGGGATGGACTACAGCGATAGCCCCATCAACGATATGCCGCCCTGGTTCCGGGTGTTCGACCTGCCCCCGGAGAAGAAAGGGGTCGAGGTGTACTACCCTTACTTCAGCGGAGACGTCCACTGGGGGAACGAGGACCGGCAGCCGGGCGATTCGATCCATCCCGTCGTCACCATCGAGGACCTGACGCCTGATGAGACCATCTACAAACTCATCCGCAGCCATTTCCCCCGCGCATGGACCTGCTACCGGGGTCCGCCTGAGGAGTGCACCGCGTCGGGACTGGAGGAGCGTTTCGAGATCGACGAAGCCCCCCTCTTCATCACCACGCGGAGCGGGAACGATCCGGTGGTCTCCCCCGGGGAGATCGATATGTGGGGGTATGCCTACGCCGCCTCTGAGCGGCCCGACGTGCGCGTGCGCGAACTCATCTACGACGGGTCGACCGCCACAGGCTACTGGCGGTTCGACGATACCTACGGCTACCAGATCGGCGAGCCAGCCAACGGCGACCAGCCCGGCGACCTCAAATGGGAGTTCGGCGGGGCGGTGTTCCGGGTGGTCAGCGAGACCAACCCGATCAACGAATACGCCATCTACAGTTCGCTCTGGGTGCTCCTGCCCCACGGATGCGACAGTTTCGGCTGTGCGCGGGTGACGCCACCCTTCCAGGATGCCCTGGGGGCCAGTATCAACGGCGGGCCGATCTTGACGATGACCGTCGAGGGGGAACCGCAGGAGATCGACATGCTCTTCCTGCCCAAGGGGGTGCGCCCTGGCGACGTGCTGGAGATGGGGGATGTGGCTGCCTTCTCCGGGCACGTCGGGCCCCCGCTGGACAGCCGCGTCACCATAACCGTCACCTCCCCCAGCCGCGTCCAGCGCGCCCACACGTGGCACGCCAACAAGATCGGCTGGCTCTACGACCCGATCTTCGACTTCGTGGTCGACGAGCCCGGCCGGTGGACCGTGGAGGTCGCGGTCCTCCACGACCGGCCCTACCCTCCCACCGGCAACACGCCCGCCAGCCACAACACCGGCACGGTGATGGGCACTCGCGGTCAGTACGAGTTCTACGTCGTCGA
>DROW01000076.1 GCA_011388675.1 Chloroflexota bacterium
GAGGCCAGCAAGGGAAAGAACCTCGTCGTCGCGATGGAGTTCCCCGACCTGGAGGTCTTCTTCCACACCCGCTTCCAGGACGGGGAGGTGACAGCCGCAGTGGGTGAACCGGAGGAGGAACCCACCGTCGAACTGGTGATGGATAGCGACGTTTTCGACCGCATCTTCAGCGGCAAGTTGAACCCCGCCAAGGCAGCGATGAAGGGCGATCTGGCCTTCTCCGGCAACGCTGCGGCGGCGATGAAATTCCAGGGGACTCTCTCGGACTTCATCCGCCTCTACCAGCAGGCGAAACGGGACGTCGGCGTATGAGCGTGAAGATCCTGGTCACCGCCCGCTTCGACGAGGCCTCTCTGGACATCCTTCGCCGATACGGCGAGGTCGAGTTCGCCGGCTTCGCCGAATCCCAGCGCGTGCTGGCCGGCTCCAAACTGGTCCGTGCCCTGGAGGGGGTCCACGTCCTGGTCACCGAGGTGGATCAGGTGAAGGGGTACGTGTTGAAGAAGACCCCCGATCTGAGGGTGATCTCCTGCTGTCGAGGCGATCCGGTGAACATCGACGTGGAGGCCGCGACGGAGCACGGCGTCCTGGTCCTCAACGCCCCCGGCCGCAACGCCGACGCCGTGGCCGATCTGACCCTCCTCTTTATGCTCGCCCTCCTGCGCCACTTCCTGCCGCTGGCGGCGTTGCTGCGTCAACCCGGCGACGGGATGGAGAAACTGGCCCGCGCCTTCTACGACTACCGGGGGAACGAACTCTGGGGCAAGACGGTGGGGTTGGTCGGCCTGGGGGCCATCGGGCGGCGGGTGGCCCAACGGTTGCGCCCCTTCGGCGCGCGCGTGATCGCCTATGACCCCTACGTCGCCCCGGAGACCGGTGCCGAGGTCGGCGCTGCCCTCGTCGGGCTGGACGAACTGCTGGGCCAATCCGACATCGTCAGCCTCCACGCCCCGCTCAACGAGCGGACCGAGGGGATGATCGGCGAGGCGGAGTTCCGGAAGATGAAGCCGGGGGCTTACTTCGTCAACACCGCCCGGGCTGGCCTCACCGACGAGGAGGCCCTCTACCGGGCGCTGAAGGACGGACACCTGGCCGGAGCCGCGCTCGACGTCTTCCTGGAAGAGCCTCCCCCACCCGATCACCCCCTGTTGACCCTCCCTAACGTCATCGCCACACCCCACATCGGCGGCAACACCGCGGAGGTCGTGATCCACCAGTCCCGCATCGTCACCGAAGACCTGGTCCGCCTGTTCGAGGGCCAGCGTCCCCACCACGTCGTCAACCCGGAGGTGCTGGAGGGTTTCCAATGGCCGTGAAAGCCGGCTGGCTGGTCGTGCTGGACGCAGGCACCGGCGGGCTTCACGCCGCCATCTTCGACCTGGATGGCCGCATCGCGGGCCACACCGCCACGGACTGGCCCATAGTTGAGAGCGAGGACGACCTGCTCACCCGGGAGTTCGACCCGGAAAGGACCTGGGCTGCCGTCGCCCAGGCCATCCGCCAGGCCCTCCGCCGGGCCGACGTTTCCCCAGCCGAGGTGCGGGCCATCGCCGCCACGAGCCAGCGGGACGGATGCGTCCTCCTCGACGGGGAGGGCCGCGAACTCTGCTGCACCCTGAACCGGGACGCACGGGGCGTGGTCCACGCCGACGAGATCAGCGGGGAATTCGGCGAGAAGGTGTTCCGCACGACAGGCCGCTGGCCCCTGGGCCTGGGCCCCCTGGGACACTTGTGGTGGTTCCGCCACAACCGCCCCCGTACCTACCGGCAGATCGCCCACATCCTGATGATCCGCGACTGGCTGACCTATCGGATGAGCGGCGCACTGCTTTCGGAGCCGACGGGAGCCAGTTCCTCCCTCCTCTTCGACGTCCGCGAGCGGAAGTGGGCGGTGGATCTGGCGGAGGAGATGGGCTTTCCCACCTCGATCTTCCCCCCCTGCGTCGAGCCGGGCACCGTCGCCGGCCCGCTTCTCCCCCCGGCTGCAGCCGACCTCGGCCTGCCAGAGGGAGTCCCCGTCGTGGTCGGGCCGGCCGACTCGCAGGCCGCCGCGCTGGGATGCGGCGTGCTGGCGGAAGGGAAAGCGGTGGTCATCGCCGGGACGACGATGCCGGTGATGATGGTATTGGACCGCCCTCATTTCGATCCCTCCCACCGGCTCTACACGGGGGCCCACGCCCTTCCGGGCCAATGGGTGCTGGAGAGCAACGCGGGGCTCGCAGGGGCGGTGTACGACTGGTTCGCCCGCGCCTTCGCTGGCCCCGATCCCGACTACGAACGGCTGGAGGAGGAGGCAGCCGCCGCCTACCCCGGCGAGGTCCTGGCCTCCGTCGGCCCTGCGATCGCCGACTTCAGCACCCTCCGCATCCCTCCGCCAACGGTCTTCCGCTTCCCCTTCCTAGGGATGATGGAGGAGCCGCCCACCCGGGGCGCGTTCGCCCGGGCCATCCTAGAGAACATCGGTTTCGCCGCCAAAGCGAACCTGGAACAATTGGAGGAAGCGGCCGGACGCAAGGCCGAGTCCCTCCACCTCTGCGGCGGCCTGGCCCGTTCCTCCCTCCTGGCCCGCATCGTCGCCGACATCTGCGAACGGCCCGTCCACGTGCCGGTGGTCCGGGAGGCCAGTTGGCTGGGCGCGGCCGCCTGCGCTGCTGTGGGTATCGGAGCCTACCCCGACCTCCCCTCTGCCGTCCGCGCGATCGTGCGTCACGAGCCGCCCGTCGAGCCCGGCCCCGCGTCCCGTCGCTACCGCCGCCTCTACGCCCACTGGCGCGACCTGCTGGAGAAGAGTTACGACCTGTAGCGATTCATCCTGCATCCTGCGTCCTGCATCAGAAAGGGGGCAGAACAATGTCCGAACAAGACCTTCGTGAGGAGATCGTCCGCATCGTCGAAGAACTATACGAAGCCCGCCTGATCACCCCGACGGGCGGCAACGTCTCCGTGCGCCTCTCCGACGAGGAGGACGCCTACCTGATCACGCCGACCCGGCTGCACAAGGGGAGTTTGCGGCCGGAGGACATCGTGCGGGTGAACGGGGAAGGGAAACCGGCGAACCGGCGTCAGCGGCCGTCGGTGGAGACGAAGATGCACCTGGCGATCTACAAGGCTTACCCCGACATTGAAGCCGTCATCCACTCCCACGCTCCCTACGCCACAGCCCTGGGGCTGATCGAGGGACGGGTCCTGCCCATCAGCGTGGATGCCGTCCCCTTCATCGAGATGCGGACCGTCCCCTTCGGCCTGCCTGGGGATGAAACGCTCATCGCCAACGTGGTGAAGGCGCTGGAGCACGCCCCTGCCGTCCTTCTCCAGAACCACGGCCTGCTCACCGTCGGCTGGACGCTGCGGCAGGCCGCCAACCGCGCGCTGGCGCTGGAGGAGGTGATCCAGATCCTGGTGACCTGCCGACTGCTGGGCGGGGAGCCGAAGACGCTGCCGGAGGAGACGGTGGAATTGCTTCGGCAGACGGGGGCGCTGTGAGAGGGGAAGCCAGGAAACCGGGAAGCAAGGAAGCAAGGAAGCAGGGAAGCGGGGAAGCGAGGAAGCAAGGAGTGAGGGGATGCCTTACGGGTATTGGGGGAAGGTGCTCTTCGTCGACCTCTCCACCGGCCGGGTCGAGGCGGAGCGGCTGCCCGACGAGGTGTATCGAAAGTATCTGGGCGGGTACGGCCTGGGGGTCCACATCCTCTACGAGCGGATGCCCGCGGGAGCCGACCCGCTGGGACCGGAGAACATCCTCGGCTTCCTGCCGGGCCTCCTCACCGGCTCCGGCGCACCCTTCAGCGGCCGCTTTATGGTCGCGGCGCGGTCCCCGCTGACCGGGGCCTGGGGCGACGCCAACTGCGGCGGCAACTTCGGCCCGGCCCTGCGCGGCGCGGGGTACGACGGCCTCTTCGTCACCGGTGTTGCGGATCGAGCCGTGTATCTCTACATCGACGGGGAGCGGGTCGAACTGCGCGACGCGGCCGACCTCTGGGGGCTGGACGCGGTGGAGACGGAGCAAACGCTGCGGGAGCGGCTGGGGTCGGACGTGCGGGTGGCGTGCATCGGTCCCGCTGGAGAGCAGCGGTCCCTCCTCGCGGGCATCGTCAACGATGGAGGACGGATCGCCGCCCGCTGCGGCCTTGGCGCGGTGATGGGGGCGAAACGGCTCAAGGCGGTCGTCGCCCGGGGGAAGGCCCGCCCCCCGCTGGCCGACCCCCAGGGGTTCAAGCGGGCCACCGCCGACTACCGCCGCCTCTTCCGCCGCCGTCCCTCCCCCTGGAGCCGCCGCGTCCCTAGCCTCTTCCGACGGCTGCTTCCCCTCCTCCGCCGCCTCGGCATCCGCCCTAGCGGCGGTCCGGTCCAGATGGTGATCGACTCCTTCCGCATCTACGGCACGGCGGCGGGGACGGCGGCGCTGATCGAACTGGGGGACGCGCCGGTGCGCAACTGGACCGGCATCGGTCCCCGCGACTTCCCGCTGGACCGCTCCGCCCACCTCAGCGACGACGCCGTGGTCCAGCACAACGTCCGTCCCTACGGCTGCCACGCCTGCCCCGTGGCCTGCGGGGCGACGGTCCGCCTCCCCGACGGCGGGACCGGCCACAAGCCGGAGTACGAGACCCTGGCCGCCTTCGGCCCACTGGTGATGAACGACGACCTGGCGGTGGTGATGCGGTGCAACGAGATCTGCAACCGGGCCGGGTTGGACACCATCTCGGTGGGGGTGGCGGTGGCCTTCGCGCTGGAGTGCGCCGAGCGGGGGTGGCTTCCGCCGGACCTGGCGGGGGAGTTGCCGCTGCGATGGGGAGACGGCGAGGCCATCGTCGAACTGGTGCGGCGGATCGTTGAGCGTCGCCCGGGCCTAGGCGAGTGGCTGGCGGACGGGGTGCGGCGGGCGGCGGAGCGAC
>DROW01000077.1 GCA_011388675.1 Chloroflexota bacterium
GAGGGTCGATCCGGGTGGAGGGGTTCATCCGAACGCCGGCGAGACAGGCGCGGGTGAGGTCCGCTCCCTCCAGGTTGGCCCCGATCAGGTCGGCGTCCCGCAGGTTGGCCTCGGTGAGGTCGGCCCCGCGCAGATCGGTCTCGCGGAGGTCGGCTCCGGCGAGATCGGCGCCACGGAGGTCATGGCTCTGAGCCCCTTCGTTGACGATCCGCCAGACCCGTCGCCACTTCTCGTCGATCCAGGTTCCATCGTCGAGGATGGTTCCCCGAAGGTCGGCCCGGGTGAGCGTGGCATCCTGCAGGTTAGCCAGCCGGAGGTCGGCCCCGCGCAGGTTGGCCTCGGAGAGATCGGCCCCGCTGAGGTTCGCGCGGCTCAGTTTGGCGTCTTTCAGATTCGCCCCCCTGAGGTTCGCGCTGGAGAGGTCGGCCTCGCTGAGGTCGGCATCGCTCAGGTCGGCCCCGCTGAGGTCGACCCCCCGCAGGTCGGCCCGGCTGAGGTGAGCCTGGCGGAGGTCACTGCGGCGGAGGTCGGGCTGAGGGCCCACCTGGTTGAGGATCGACCAGACCAGCCGCCATTTGGGGGGGAGTTGCGTCGTCTCATCGACGACGGTTTTCCAGAGGACGGCCATCGAGAGATCGGCATCGGTCAGGTCGGCGCCGATGAGGACTGCTTCGGTGAGGTTGGCCTCGCGCAGGTTGGCTTCGACGAGGCGGGCTGCGGACAGATCGGCCCCGCTGAGGTCGACGCCGTTGAGGTCGGCTCGGGTGAGGTTGGCGCCAGAGAGGTCGGCCCAGCGGAGGCTGGCCCAGCCCAGTTGGGCCGTCGTCAGGTTGGTGGAGCTGAGGTCGACCCCGCTCAGGTCGCGGCCGGACGCCTGGCGGTTGACGATCTCCCAAACCAGGTGCCACTTGGGGTCCAGGCGACTCCTCTCGTCCAGTTGCGTTTCCCGGAGGTCGGCCATCCGCAGATCGGCGCCCTCCAGGTTGGTACCGCAGAGGTCGGTTCCGCGGAGGTTGGCCCCGCGCAGGTCGGCCCCGGTGAGATCGGCGTCCCGCAGATCCAGCCCGCTCAGGTCCCGCCCGGGGGCCCCGCGGTTGACGATCTCCCAGACGAGGGCCCACTTCTCGTCCAGCCGGGTCTTCTCGTCGATCCGGGCTCCGCGCAGGTTGGCCTGGGAGAGATCGGCCCGGCGCAGGTCGGCTCCGCGGAGATCGGCGTCGGTGAGGATGAGGCCGTTTGCCTTCGCGCCGCTCAGGTTGGCCTCCCGTAGATCGATCCCGCTCAGATCCAGCCCGCTCAGGTCGGCGTCGTCCAGGCGGGCCTCCCGCAGGTCGGCCCCGGCGAGCGTGGCCCCTGTCAGCCGCGCTCCGGTGAGGACGGCCCCCTTCAGATTCGCCTCCGCGAGGATTGCTCCGACGAGGTGTGCGCCTGTCAGGTCGGCCCCGGAGAGGTCCGCCCGGGCCAGGCGGGCCCCGCTGAGATCCGCGCCACTCAGGCCCACTCCGCTCAGGTCCGTCTCACTCAGATCTGCCTCCTGAAGGTTCGCCCCGTTCAGGTCGGCCCCGCGCAGGAGGGCTCCTCGCAGGTCGGCCCCGCTCAGATCCGCCCCTGTGAGGTCGCGGGTGCTCAGGTCCCGGGTGGCCGCTCCCTGGTTGACGATCTCCCAGGCCAGACGCCATTTGTCGGCGATCTGGGTACGCCCGTCCAGCCGGGCTCCCCTGAAGTCGGCCATATACAGGTTGGCGCCGGTGAGGTCGGTCCCGCTCAAGTCGGCTCTGCACAGCCGGGCCCTCCGCAGGTCGGCGCGGCTGAGGTTGGCGTTCTGAAGGTTGGCTCCCTCCAGGTCGACGCCGCTCAGGTACGCGCCGCTCAGGTCCGCTCCGTCCAGTCTCGCCCCTTTCAGATCTCGGCCTGCGCCTCCTTCGTTGACCAGTTCCCAGACCAACCGCCATTTCGGATCGAGCCGCGTGGCGGCGTCCAGTTTGGCTCCGTGCAGACGGGCCACATACAGGTCGGCGTCGTCCAGGTTGGCTCCGCTCATATCGGCCCGTTCCAGGCTGACCAGGCGGAGGTTGGCCTGCTGGAGGTCCGCGTCCTGGAGGCTGACCAGACGGAGGTCGGCCCGTTCGAGGCGGGCCCGGCGGAGGACCGAGCGCCGCAGATCGGCGCTGTAGAGTTTCGCGCTGGTCAGGTCGGCGTGGGCCAGGTTGGTTCCGATCAGGCTGGCGCCGGAGAGGTCGGCTCCGCGCAGATCGGCCTCCCGCAGGTCGGCCCCGTCCAGGACCGCGTTCCGCAGATCCCGCCCGGCTGCCCCCCGATTGACGATCTCCCACACGGTTCGCCACCGTTCGTCGATCCGGGTGTCTTCGTCGAGACGGGCCCCCCGGAGGTCGGCTCCGTGGAGATCGGCCCCGCGGAGATCGGCCCGGCGCAAATCCGCCCCGCGCAGGTCGGCTCCGCGCAGGTTGGCTCCCTGCAGGTCGGCCTCGGACAGGTCGGCCTCGCGGAGGTCGGCTTCAGTGAGGTCGGCGTTGTGCAGGCAGGCTTGTCTGAGGTAGGCCCGGGTGAGGTCGGCTCCGTTGAGGCGGGCGTCGGTCAGATCGGCCAGGTGGGCGTTGGCCCCCCGGAGGTCGGCCCGACGCAGATCGATCCCGCCCAGGTCGTAGCCGGCGAGGTTGCCGCTGTTGATGATCCTGCGGCGCGAGAGGAGTCCTGGCTTTCCTCGCCAGCCTGCTCGTTTCCCCTCAGCCATGCGTGTCCTCTACGGGGCGTCCTGGCTATCGAACGCGCACCCGCCAGCCGGGCTGCAGATAGTTTGCATCCCGTGGCCAGCCGCGTTCGTCCCAAAGGTACCCGTTCCACTCCCAGAACTGTTCTTTGGTGCATCCGTACTGCTCGCACAGGGACCGGACGGTGTCGCTGACCTGGACGGTGATGAGGAGGGGGGCCGGCTTGTCGGTGGGGCCTTTCTCCTCGGGCTGGGCGGCCGGGCGGGCTGGCTCCAGAAGGGACGGCAACTCGATCGGTTGGGGAGGACGTGGCACCTCCAGTTCGCTCAGAAGAGGCCACACGTCCCTCGGCGTTGCAGCAACGTGGAAGACGCTGAAAAAGGTAGGGCGATGTTCCGCCAGAGCGGCGGTCCACCGCGAGAATTCGGTCGGGGTCAACGGCTCGTTCCTCTCTCCGCCCCGACAGGGAGATAGGACGGGATAGAGGGGAGGGGCGTACCCCCAGATCTGGGACCAGCGTTGGTGTTCTTCGTAGGTCCACTTGTGGATGGCGACCTCGGGTGGCTTACCCAGGTGCGGGGTGCACCAGGGCATCATCCCCCCGCGACAAAACCGGTTGAGTTCCTGATAGGGGATCTCGGGGTGGCGGGAGATGCCGGGAGGAGCGCTGTAGTAGATCGCCTCGGGGTTCAGGCCAGCGTCGACGAGCCGGTGCCCTAGCGTCTCGATGCTTCGGGCGGCCTGAGGGGAGGCGAGGACGACGTTGAGGATGAGCCCGCGGTACCCCTGTTCGGCGCTCCGCCGTGCGATACGGGCGATCTCCGCCGGGTGGTCCGTGGGGGCGGATAGCCAGGCAAAGGGGGTCAGGCCCACCGAGCGGGCCCTTCGGGCGACCCGAAGGGCCGCCTCCGGAAAGAACATCCCCTGGTGGCCTGTGCGATAGAAGATGTGGGTCGCTCCGATCTCCTGGGCCATCTCGATCGCCAGGTCGATGTAGGTTGATCGAATGAGCCACACCCCTTTGCCGTAGAGCGTTCCCATCTTCTACCCTGCCGACCTTCCGCACTTCGCGCTCGTGGGTTTCGTGAGGAGCACAGGAGTATATATCGATTGGACGCCGGAGACAAGTGGATCTTTGGGATGGGGCATAAAGGCTCCCCACAGGCACCCCTGCCCCCGTTTCGCAAGCGCCGGTTACCTCTCCCGCCTTCCACTTCGAGTACCCGGCGGGACGACTCGCTTGCCCTTTCCGTCGCCGATGGTATTATTGATCGAGGAGGCGAGCAATGCGAAGCCGGGCCTGGACGTGGGTCGCTGGGGCGATCGTGCTCGTGGTGGTGGGCTTCTCCTTGCTGACGTTGGCGCTGCAAGGAGGAGGAAACGGATCGCCTGCCCCACCCACGCCGGCCGTCTCGCCCACGCCGACGGCGCGGTCGGTCCCCTCCCCAACCGCACCCGCCCCCACGCCGACCCCCGCCCCGCTGGTCCACGTGGTCCAGCCCGGGGAGACGCTGGGGGGCATCGCCGCGATGTACGGCGTTCCCCTGGAAGAACTGATCGCCGCCAACGGGTTGAGCGACCCCAATCTGATCCACGCGGGCCAGGAGTTGATCATCCCTGGCCGTACAGCACCGTCGGACAGCGCTGCCGTCGAGCCGACGGCGGTGCCGCCCCCCATCCCCACGCCCCTCCCGCCCGCGACGCCAACCCCAGAGGGTCCGCCCCGGGTGGAGATCGCCGCCGTGGTGGGAGCGGGCGACCTGGAGGTGGAGCAGGTACGGGTGCGGAACACGGGGGGAATGGCCGTGCTGGAGGGATGGGCCCTCTCAAGCGCGGACGGGGAGCGGTTTGTCTTTCCCCGATTGGTCCTCTTCTCCGGCGGGGAGGTGACCGTCTACTCCCGGTCGGGCCAGAACACTCCCACCTCTCTCTACTGGGGGCGCGAGGAGCCCGCGTGGGCCTCCGGCGAGATGATCGTTCTGGAGGACTCGGACGGCGCGGTGGTCGACACGTACCTCGTGCCTTGACGCTCACCCGCGCTTTCGGAGCCACGGAACCCCGACGCCCGCAGCGATCAGCGCCAGCCAGGCGATGGACAGGGCCCGGTGCCAGAAGGGGACCACGGGCACCACCCGCACCGTCGCCAGGACGATGCGGTCCTCCGGTAGTCGCTCGCCATCGGCGCTGAACGCAGGTAGCCGCTCCAGGTTCGTCGGATCGTACATTCCCACGCTGAGCAGGTACTCTCCGGGCGGCAGATGGGATGGAAGCGGGACCTCATAGGGGTCCTCGACCAGATCTCCCCTCCCCCAGCCGCTCGTAGGGCGCGTGCCGCCGACGGGGGGATGGTCCTGCTGGGCCACCAGTCGCCCGTCCGGTCCCTGGAGGTGGACGAAGACGGTGTAGTCCTGTTCGATCGGGCCGTCCGCTCGCCAGTACAGAGTCAGGAGGAGCGGATCTCCGGGCGACACCTCGTCCTGCGCCAGTCTGTACCCCGCCAGCCGGATGGGTTCCCCCAGGCGGACATCCATCGGGTGTGGGATGACCGGTTCGGCAGCGGGGCGGTGGACCCAGGCGTAGGGAATGCCGTCGAAGGAGACCGTGAACTCCGCTTCGCGGAACTTATAGGTCGTCTCCCAAAGCGCGCCCCAGCGGGGAAAGTCCCTGCCCCGGGTGGTGAACTGAACGCCGAACACCAAGAAGTCCGCATCCTCCCCGACGGCCGCGATGTCGTAGACCGGGGCCCGGACGTACTGGGCGAGGATCTCGTTCGCCAAGAACTGCGTTGCGACGGTCAGGTGCTCGGCCTCAGGCTGGTCATCTATGTACCGCCCTGCCAGGTCCAGCCCTTCGCCAAAGTAGCCCAGGGGGAGAACCCGCTGCGCGGTGCGAGGGCCGCCCAACAGACGGTTGTACAGGGTGCCGTAGTACGGGAACCGGGGCAACACAGCGAGCGCCTGGGCCAGCAGCAACAGGCCGATCAGATGGAGCGGGCGCGGGAACCTCCTCCTCCCGACACGCCTGGCCCACCAGACGATCCCCCGCGCGCTGAACACGTCGATCGCCAGGAAGACGGGAAGCAGATAGCGCGATTCTTTCCGGCTGGCCAGGGTCATCTGCGCCAGATAGAAGACAGCGAACGCGACCAGGAGGAACCAGGGTGTTCTCCCCCGTTTCCTCATCGCTGCACCGATGCCCACGAAGAAGAAGGGAAGGGTCAGAAAGGTCGTGCGGAAGAGCAGCGTGTCGATGTAGTAAAGGGTACCAGGGTCCCCGATCATCGTCCGGCCGCGGTGAAACCGGGGTAAGGCATGAGCCCGGTTGATCTTGCGCACGATCCCCTGCTGGACGACGGTCTCAAGCGTGGTCAGGGGTTGGGACCACATAGCGGGCCAGAGGAGGACGTACAGGGTGAAAGCGATGAGGAGCCACAGGAGAAAGCGGAGGAGCAGGGAGCGCAGCACACGGGGTGCAGGCTGGGAAGCGCGCAGCGAAAGCCCCCCCGCGACCAGCAGGCACAACCCCAGGAAGGGAATGAGGAAGAGGGCGGCGATCTTCGTGAGCAGGGCCAGCCCGCCCAGGACCGCCGAATAGACAAGGGCTCTGGTCTCGTGGTCGCGTAGATGGATCAGCATCCACAGAGCGGAGAGCATCATCAGGACGGAAAGAACGGCGTCTAGGTGGAGGACCTTGGAGTTGGTGAGGTGGAAGGGATCGATCGCCCACAGGATCGTCGCCGTCCACGCGACCTGGGAGTCGAACAGACGGCGAAGGAGGAACCACCCCCACACGATGCCAACGGAGATGACCACGGCCAGCGGCAAGACCCCTACGGCCACCCGGTCCGCGAAGGCGTATCCCTCGGTCTCCAGCGGCGTCGGTGGGCTCAGCCCCACGAGCGTTTGGAGTCCGTACCATCCCCACAACGCTCCGCCCGACAGCCACATCACCGTCACCCCGGGGTGTTCGGAGAACAGCGTCCCGGCCCAGTCTCCCTCCATCGCTGCCTGGAAGAACTGGGCGGAACGGAAGTACCACTGGAGGGGGCGGGAGACCGGATAGATGGCCCGGGGGAGGAAGGCGAGCAGGAAGAGTGCTACCAGTGCCCAGCGTTCCGCTTTTCTCAACGGGGGCCGGGTTGGAGGTCGTTCCATTGTTCAAGCGCTCCCGTGATGGTTTACAGGCCGTTTGATTCTACCCGGTTCCGCGCCGAAGTCAACGCTTCTCGACCCAGATAGGGCAATC
>DROW01000078.1 GCA_011388675.1 Chloroflexota bacterium
GGGTCGGCGTGGGTGTTGGGGTGACGGGGGTGGCCGTGGGGGTCGGTGTGATGGGGGTAGGGGTAGGAGTGGGGGAGAGCGTGGGGGTAGGGGTAACCGTGGCCCCTTCCGGTTCCGGGGTCGAGGTGGGCGTTACGTCCTCTTCGGGAACGACCCCGCCCACGATCACCCGCACGGCGGCGGAGGTGGCGGTAGCGCCGTCCGCACCGGTGGCACGAACCCGCAGTCGGAACGTCCCCTCGCCCGGCGGGGTCCACGTCCCCCGTCCCTCCTGCAACCCTTCGGCCAAGGTGACCACCTGGAGGTCGGTCACCGGCTCGCCGTCCACCAGCAGTTCCATCCGCGTGACCCCGCCCGGCATCGAGCCGTGGGCCATAACGGGGAGGGTCGCGCCGGGCGGTACGCGCGCGCCGTCCAGCGGCGCGTCGATCCACGCCTGGTGGGCGGCGCCGATCTCCACCGGTGCCTCCCCCCGACAGGCGGTCAGGCCCACTATCAAGATCAGGGCCACGCCGATGAAGACCTTCCTGCCCATAATCTACCTCCTCTCTCGTCGGCATAACCAAAGGTCCCGCGCGACCACAAGGCCCATCCCCGGTTCGATCCACCAAGTTCGGCCCTCTCTGCCACCAATAACGACACTGCCCTGGAAAGTGTTACACCCTAGGGCATCGCGTTCCCTCCTCTTCGCCGGAGGCGGCGGGGGGTCAATTGCTCCGCAGCACCAGGGGCAGGTAGACGCGGTATTCGATGGTTGCCCCGCCCCAGAAACCGCCGACCAGGGTGTAACCCTCGCCGGAGAGGAGCCCGGCGTCGGCCTGGCCGACCGTGCCGCCCAGACTGTAGCCGTCGCCCATGCTCCAGGTGTACCCTCCGCCGTCCACCGTGTACCACGTCAGATCGTAGCCGCTGCCGGACTGGGCCCGAGCGACCGCGCTGGGCAGGGCTGCGAGGAGGAGCAGAAGCAGCGCAAACAACGCGAGGAACGGCCTCTTCATCGCCTCCCTCCTACTGTGTGCATCCTGCATCCTACCACGCCACCTCCGCCGTGCGCACGACGGCGACCCAGCGGACGGCCGTTTCGTCGTTGCCGTGAACCCCGACGGTCAATTCTCCATCGGGGGCGGTAAACACACCGGCTTCCCAGGATGCATCATCTTCGTGCAACGAGTAGACGTTCGACCAAAAACTGAGAACGCCTTCTGCCCTCTCAGCCACCCCCCGGATGTGATAGCCAGCCGATTCGTTCCCATCGGACGTACTGCTGCGCCCAACGACGAGGATGTCGAAGACCACCGTGCGGCCGTCGGCGATCGTGATGGCTTGATTGGAGCCATCCAAGTACAGGTAGACCCAGTCGCTGCCATTGGAGAGTCCGCGCAGGACGTACAGCGAAGTTTGGGCATTGCCCGCTGTGGAACCGAAGTAGCCGCTGGCGTAGGCCATCTCGCCGTAATGGGAGGCGACGGCCCCATACCCCCCGGGCACGGTGGCGAAGGTCGCCGTGGCCTGGTTGGAGATCCCTCCGCCGACGGTCGCGGCGTAGCCGGATGCCTGGTTGTTGTAGCCCCCTGCGACGGTGGCTTCCATCCCATCCGCTACGTTACTCACTCCTCCGCCGACGGCGGCGTAGACACCGCCGGCCGTGTTGTTCGCCCCTCCGCCAACGGTGCCATAGTTGGCGTTTACCTGGTTGACGTTCCCGTTATAACCACCGCCGCCGATGGTGGCCCCCACCACCCCATCGGCGACGGTGTTGCCGTGGTAGCCGCCGATGACGCTGGGGCTGGTGTCGTTGTGGGAGGTGCGCAGCCCCGGCAGGGCCATCGCGGACGGGGCGGGGCGCAGGGGCTGGCGCGGCTCCAGCGCCACGTAGTCGGCATCCCCGGAGCACTTCACGGCGACCTCCAGCCAGCGCGCTTCGCCGTTGAGGTCGCCCGCGAAGCCGTAGACGTCGATGGTGAAGACCCCCTTGGTGACCCACTCGCTCGTGTTGAACGTGTCGATCAGGTTGCCGCCGGACGACGCATCGTACAGGTTCAGCCGGAAGGCGCAGTAATCGTCCACGGGGACCCCATCCCGCTTCAGCAGGCCCTGGTAGGTGAACGTGGTGTAGGGATCGGGTTCGCCGCCACCCTGTGGCCCCAACCATCCCTCCGGCCCTCCCCCCTGGGCGTAGACCAGCCCAGCGGCAGAGACCAGGACCAGGATGGTCACCAGACCGCCGATAAGTACTTCCTTCCTCCTCACCTTTCCACCTCCTTGAAGTGTTCCTGAGCGTCGAGGGTGCGCTTCGGTTTGGGGGCGAAGATGTCCGTCGGCCCTTCTCAATCTGCCTCTATTCTGAAGCACACCCGAGCGTCGATACCCTGTACCCCATCCGTCAAAATTATGCTAAAATGAAGGGGGTAACCCCGTGGGACGGCCATTTCCCCACCGCGTAGCGCGGTTGGGGTTACCCCCTGCTATACAATAGTACGCAGCGGGAGGCGGCCGTTCCTACGGGAAATCTCCGAAAAACCTCCAATCGACTTCTGGGGCGCGGACCGATGGAGCCGTGGAGATTCGACTCCCGCTTCGTGAAGGCGGTCCATACCGTCCTCAAACGGCTGCGTCGGCAGGGGGACCTGGGGCACCATCCCCTGACGGGTCTGGCCGCCGTGGCAGAACGACGCCGCCAGGCCGGATGGCCGGAGACCGACCTGGGCCGTGCGGCCGCCCTGCGGGAAGTGCTGGACGAAGCCCGAAGGCGGCTGGCGGAGACGGACCCGGATGGCGCTGCTCTGCTGGAGCGTAGGTTCTGGCAGGGGGAAAGCGTGGTGCATCTGGCCCACGAGCACCACGTGGCCGAGAGCACTCTTTACGCCCGCCAGGAGCGGGCTATCCACGGGCTGGCCCGCGTCTTATGGGTAATGGAACAGGCAGCCCATCGGGAGCGGAAGAAGCGACAGCGGTACCTCGCCCGTAATATTCCCTCTCCTACCTACACCCGCCTCTTCGGCTTCGACCGCCTCTTCGCCGACCTGCGCGGTCTGCTGGCCGATCCCGACGGTCCCCGCCTGATCAGCATCGAAGGGCTGGGGGGCCTGGGGAAGACCGCCCTGGCCCACCGGCTGGCGACGTGGGCCGCCGAGGAGGTTCGCTTCACCGACATCGCCTGGATCACCGCCCGACGGCAGCAGTTCACCGTCTGGCAGGGCATCCTCGATGCCGATCCCCCCCGTCCGACGCTCTCTTTCGAGACCCTGGTGGACGAACTGAGCAGCCAGATCGCCGAAGCCGACGCCGACCGCTGGTCCCCGCAGGAGAAGCAGCAGCACCTGGGACGCCTTCTCCGACAGAAGCCCTACCTGATCGTGGTGGACAACTTGGAGACGGCGGCCGA
>DROW01000079.1 GCA_011388675.1 Chloroflexota bacterium
CTTCCCCACCCCCCGGCCCCTCCCCTTCCCCCCGCCTGCGGGGGGGAGGGGAGGGGGGCAAAGGAGGGGGTGGGAGGTAACAAACCCCTTTCTGAAGTACACCCTCCCTAACGGGGGATTTTGACACGGTATGAAGACGTGTTATACTGGTTGCGGGGGAGCCCGATGGCTGAAGGGGATGTAGAATTTCTCAGTCCGGACCGAGCCCGGTACCTGGTGGAACTGGCGGAACGGGCGCGGGCAGCGCTGAGCCGCTGGGCGGGTCAGCCGGTGGAGTACGATGCTACAGCGCTCCAGTTGCTCGACGAGTGGATCGAGCGGGTGGTGCGGTCGACGCCGAACCCGTCCCCGGCGATGCAGGTGCTGTGGACGGCCTTCCTCGGGGAGGTCTTCCGCCGTCGCTACCAGGGCGAGTGGGTGATCCAGCAGGACGACGGGAAAAGCCTGGGCGTGCTGTGTCCCGTGGAGGCGGGGGGGCTTCACGTCGTCGAAGTCGCCCGGCAGGTCCGGCGGCGCATCCAGAACGGGTTTTCCGATTCGCTGGCCCTTTTCTACGTCCGGGAAGGGGCCCTGTTGCGGGCGGAAGTCGATTGAATCCGCTGGCCCCTTGCAACCCTCATCCCTTTCCCGCCGCCTTTCGTGCGGCTCTCCAGATGTTGGCCCGCACGCGGTCTTGATGGGGGCCGAGGCTGCGCAGAAACTCCTCGATCTGCCGACGGCGGGAATCGGCTCCGCCGGGGCAGGGCGGGGGAGCCGGGAACTCCGCCAAGCGGGCGTAGTAGGCCAGGTCCTTGGCGGCGATGTAGATCAAAGGCCGGATCACCGTGATCCGCCCTCCGAAGAACACCACCCTCGGCTCCAGCGTCTCCAGTCGGCCGGCGAACAGCAGGTTGAGCAGCGCCGTCACCGCGGCGTCGTCGGCGTGGTGCCCCAGGGCCAGTTTGTTGCACCCCAGCCGGTCAGCGGTCAGGAAAAGGGCCTTCCGCCGGTTCCAGGCACAGCGGAAGCAGGTCAGAGGGAGGGGCTCGTCCGGCGGGAGTTCCAGAGGGACGAAGTGGTATTCTACCCCCAACGCCTCAAACCAGGGGCGGAGGACGTCGGAGAGGTCGGGAAGCCCCGCTGCCGTCCCCACAACGTGGAGGGCGATCAGGTCGTAGTGGAAAGGGACTCGCTCCCGATAGCGCAGGAGCAGGTCCAACAGGGTGCGGCTATCCTTTCCTCCGGAGACAGCCACCGCAACCCGATCGCCTTCGGTCAGGAGGTCGAACTCTTTGCACGCCCGCGCGACCTCTTTGAGCAGGGCGCGGGCGGTTCGTTCCCGTTTTTCCGCTACCCCGGTCATCGGCGATCCCGTGGTCAGCCGGGCAGACGCAGGGGAGGAGGCCTGGAGGCGGGGGGCTATCCCTGCCCCAGTCGCTCCGCGTACTGTCGCTGGTAATATTCCTGGTAGTGCTTCCCACTCTTGATGGGCCGCCACCACCACTCGTTCTCCACGTACCAGCGAACCGTCTTCTCAAGTGCCTGCTCGAACGTGTGGCGGGATTCCCATCCCAGCGCCCGGATCTTACCGATGTCCAGAGCGTAGCGGCGGTCGTGACCGGGCCGGTCCTTCACGTAGCGGATGAGGGAATAGGGCTTGCCCAGGATGTCCAGGATCGCGCGGGCCATATCGATGTTCCGCGTCTCCACGCCGGTGCCCAAGTTATAGATCTCCCCAGGTTGCCCCTTGTGGAGCACCGTGTCGATCCCTTCGCAGTGGTCGATCACGTACTGATAGTCCCGCATCTGGCTCCCGTCGCCATAGAGGGGGAGGGGCTGGTCGTCGATGGCGTTGGTGATGAACAGCGGCACCACCTTTTCCGGGTACTGATAGGGGCCGATGTTGTTGGATCCGCGGGTGATGGTGACCGGCACGCCGAAACTGGTGAAGTAGGCAATGCACAGGAGATCGCCGCTGGCTTTAGAGGCGGAGTAGGGGCTGCGGGTGTGGAGCGGATCCGTCTCTTTCGCCCGCCCTTCCAAGATCTCGCCGTACACCTCGTCCGTGCTCACCTGGTGATACCGCTCCAAGCCGAACTCTTTCGCCGCCTCCAGCAGCACATAGGTGCCGAAGACGTCGGTGCGGATGAACTCGTCGGGCTCCATCAGGGAACGGTCCACGTGGGTCGCAGCGGCGAAGTTGACGATGGTATCGATCCCGTGCTGGCGGATGACATCCCGCACCAGATCGGCGTCGCAGATGTCCCCCTTGACGAAGGCGTATCGGTCGCCGAAGGTTTCGGCGACGTCTTTCAGGTTCTCCAGGTTGCCCGCGTAGGTCAGTTTGTCGTAGACGACGATCCGGTAATCGGGGTATTTTCGGAGCATATACCGGACGAAGTTAGAGCCGATGAACCCGGCCCCGCCCGTCACCATCAGGTTGCGCACGATCGTCCTCCTCACTCGGCTAAGGGTTGGGATAGCGGTATTGTACCATATCCGAGGGGGGAGGCAACGTCGGGGTCCACCGGATGTTCAGAGCGGAAGGCAAGAGGGAGGAGCGCATCGTTGCCCAGCGCGCCTCAGACGACCAACCTCCCCCGCAGCACCGTGACCGCCCGCCCACCGATGGTCACCCGGTCTCCCTGGAGGCGGACCCGGACCACGCCACCACGGGCGGAGGCCTGGTATCCGACCATCTCCCGCCTGCCCAGCCGTCGGCCCCAGAAGGGACCGAGACAGCAGTGGGCCGAGCCCGTCACGGGATCCTCGTCGATCCCAGCGCTGGGGGCGAAGTAGCGGGAGACGAAGTCGTACCCTTCGGAGGTGGCCCGGCTGGTGACGATGAAACCCCGCGCCGGGGAAAGCGCTTTGAGCCGGGCGAAGTCCGGGCTCAACGCCCGCACGTCCTCCTCGGAGGCGACCTCCACGAGATAGTCGAACCTGCTCTTCCCGACGTAGAGAGGCTCCACCCCCAGCGCCTCATCGAGACCCGGCAAGCCTTCCACCGGTCTTTCGGGAAGCGCGGGGAAGTCCATCTCGATCCCCATCTCCCCCTGCCGGGCGGTCAACAACCCGCTGCGGGTGAAGAAGCGAGCCGGCTCGTCCGGCGCGAGCCACCCCACCTCCCAGAGCACGTGGGCGGTCGCCAGCGTGGCGTGACCGCACAGATCGACTTCCACCGCCGGGGTGAACCAGCGGAGACGGAAGCCCTCCCCTTCCCGATATACGAAGGCGGTCTCGGAGAGATTCATCTCCCGCGCCACGTTCCGCATCCACCCCTCGTCTCGTGGGCCGGATAGCAGGCACACGGCTGCTGGGTTTCCCCGAAACGGCCGGTCGGTGAAGGCGTCGACCTGGAAGATCGGGACCCCCATTCGCGCTACGCTCCCTTGCCCCCTACCCCTCTACCCCCTGCTCCGCACCAGGACTACGCCCGCGACGATCAGCAGGCTGCCGACGACCTGCACTCCCGTCATCCGCTCCTGAAGCAGCAGGTAGGCGATCAGGACGGTCAACGGCGGCTCCAGGGTGGAGATCAGATTGGCCGTGCCTGCCGGCAGATACCTCATACTGGCCGTGTACATCCCGTACCCCCCGATGGTCGGCGCGATGGCGAGGAGGAGCAACACCGACCACCCGTGGAGGGAGGTCCCCAGCCAGAAGAGATCGTCGATCTGCCCCAGCGGTGCTTGGAAGAGCAAGAGGAAGACCGCGGCGAAGGCGAACCCCCAAAAGGTAACCGACCACGCCTCCAGTTTCCGCCGGGAAGAGGCCTTGCCCATCAGGCTGTAGGCAGAGAACCCCAGGCCGCTCAGCAGGCCGATGACGATCCCTAATGGAGCCACCGCCCACGCCGCCGGATCATAGGCCCCCGAGACCGCCACGCAGCCCGTAATGCTCAAGATGAGGGCAATGATCTTCAGCGGGCCGACCCGCTCTCCGAAGAGACGCCGCCCAGCCAACGCGGTGAAGGCCGGGGCACTGTAGGCCAGCACCGTCCCCACCGCCGCCCCGTTCAGCGCGACGGAAGCGGTCCACAACGCATTGAAGGTCGCCAGGACGAAGCCGTAGGCGACGAGGAAAGAGAGATGACGTCGGCAGGTGGACCACAGCGCCCGTCGGCGGCCCAGGATAAGGAAGCCCAGAGCCAACGTCGTCGCCGCGAACAGATCCCGCCAGAAGGCGAGCACCAGGGACGGCAGCGCGTGCGCCGTGCTCAGGTACCGGATCAGCACGCCGGTGCTGGACCAGAAGGCCGTCCCGGCCAGGGCGAAGAGGTACCCGCGTGTCAGCGGAGGGTGGGTGGCGGTCTGTTGGGTGCTCACGATCGGTGCTCTCGA
Source organism: Chloroflexota bacterium (assembly GCA_011388675.1). Classification (GTDB taxonomy): domain Bacteria; phylum Chloroflexota; class Anaerolineae; order B4-G1; family DUEL01; genus DUEL01. Next base: position 4,323 of record DROW01000079.1, read on the forward strand.
ATTTCACCGCAGAGAGACGCAGAGGACGCAAAGGCTCTTTTCTACGGAGTCTCTGCGCCCTCCGTGTCTCCGTGGTTTTTTATTCATCCGCCGCCCGCTTCCGCCGCTGGAGGCGTGGGAGGTCCGCAGGCTCCAGACTGACGACCTCGCGGGCAAACACTTTCGTCGGGCCCACCAGAGGCTGATCCAGCCCCCGCGCCCTTCGCTCCTCACAGATGTGGCAGTTGGGCGGGCACTCGAACCGATAGTCGTCCGGCTCGATGTAGCGGGAGATGACCCCCTCGTAGTTGCGGAAGACGACCACCCGGTCTCCCTGGGAGATCATATATCGAGGGTGCACCGGCGTCTTCCCCCCACCCCCCGGCAGGTCGACCATGTACTCGGGCACGGCGAAGCCCGTCGTATGCCCGGAGAGGTGCTCCATAATCTCGATGCCCCGGGCGATGGTCGTGCGGAAGTGAGAGATGCCCTGAGAGAGGTCGCACTGGTAGAGACGGTAGGGCCGAACCCGGTTCTCGATCAACCGCTGGAAGAGTTCCTTCAAAATCCACGGGCAATCGTTGACCCCGCGCAGGAGGACGGTCTGGTTGCCCAGGACGAACCCGGCGTCGGCCAGCATCGCCAGCGCCTGACGCGCCCGGGGGGTCAGTTCCTTCGGGTGGTTGAAGTGGGTGTTGATCCAGACCGGCTGGTACTTCTTGAGCATCGAGATCAGTTCCTCGGTGACCCGCTGGGGAAGGACGACGGGGATGGAAGTGCCGTAACGGACGATCTCCACGTGCGGGATCTCGTGCA
>DROW01000080.1 GCA_011388675.1 Chloroflexota bacterium
ACCACCGCCGGCTCGTCGAACAGCAACTTGGCAATTCGGTAAAATGGGATATGCTTCATCTCAACCTCCTGGTTGGGATGAGTGGGTTTTCGATTCTCCCTTATTCTGCCCCAACCGGGAGGTTTTTGCTACCCCTTATGTCCGACCTCCTGTCCGAAGCCCAGGGGAAGCACTTGACAAGGCACGGGAAATGTAGTATGATATTAAATGGGAAGCGGTTCCACATAGTGGAACTCCTCTATCGCGCGGCTGTCAATCTCCCGTGAGGGGGAGCATGGCAAAGGTCACGTCGGTAAAAACGGTCGACCGGTTGGTTGCTGTGCTGGACAGTTTCTCCTCTGAAAAACCCGCCTGGTCGTTGACCGAACTGAGCCAGCAACTGGGCCTTCCCAAGAGCACGCTTCATCGTTTTCTCACTGCACTGGAGACGCATAGCATTCTGCGGTGCGATCCTCGGGACAAGCGGTGGCGTTTGGGCTACCGCTTGTTGATTTGGGGGAATCTGGCGGCCGAGAGCAGCGGCCTGCGTCACATCGCCCGGCCGATCATGGAAGAACTGGTCGCCACCACCAGGGAAACAGCGATCCTGACGGTGTACCACCAGCAGGAGGTGGTGTGTATCGAAAAGGTGGAGACCAATCACCCGGTGCGGATGACGCTACAGGTGGGCACCCGCCGCTTCCCCCACGCCGGAGCCTCCTCCAAGGTGCTGATGGCCTACCTCCCCGAAGAAGAAGTGCAGGCCATCATTCGGGAGAAGGGGCTTCCCCGTTTGTGTGTCAATACGATCACGGACCCCCGCCGCTTGCGGGAGGAACTGGCCCGCATCCGGGAGCAGGGGTATGCGGAGAGCCACGAGGAGACCGACCTGGGGGCGTGGGGGGTGGCGACGCCGATCTTCGGTCCCGACGGTGGGGTCGTAGCGGCTATCGGCGTCGCCGGGCCCCGGTCCCGCTACACGGAGCAGCGTGCCCAGGAGTTCGTCGCTCTCTGCCGCCAGGCCGCCCATCGAATCTCCGTGCTGATTGGCGCTAAACAGGGCGGGCTGGAGTGAGGCTTTGCGGGACGGGACGTTGTCCCTTGCTTCCTTTGATACCGGTGATACCGGCGGATCCAGTATAGCCCTGTCAGTTCGAGCGAGAAGGAGGTGATCGCGGGGGAAACGTTCAGACATCTCGCAGGTCGGCAGATCGGTTCTTCAAGCAGGAGTCTCTGTAAGGAGGAGGATCATGCGAGGGAAGGTTGTTCGATTGCTATTGGTGCCTGCTGTTCTGGTAGCCATCGTGCTCTCCAGTTGCGGGGGCCCGACCGCTGAGGAGGCGGGTCCGGCCGAGTTGCCCGACAAGATCGTGGTGGGTTGTCTGGAGCCGTTGACTGGCGCGCACGCCGTCTTCGGCACCGAGGCGAAGATCGGGATGGAGATCGCCATCCGCCACATCAACGAGGCGGGCGGCATCCAGTCCCTGGGCGGCATCCCGCTGGAGTTGGTGGTCGAGGACGCGGGTGAGACGGCGGACAGCGCGCGGCTGGGCGCGGAGAGCATCATCAGCAAGCACCACCCCGTCGCCATCCTGGGGCTCTACATCAGCCGCTTGACCGTCGCCGCCTCTGAGGTCACCGAGCGGGAGAAGGTCATCCTCATCGCCGACGCCCTGGTGGACAGCGTGACGGCGATGGGGCGGCAGTACCTCTTCCGCCCCGCCCCTAAGGCCAGCCAGCACGGCGCGTCCGCGGTGCAGTTCGTCGTCGAGGCTGCCCAGCAGACCGGCGTCCCGATCGAGCGGATCGCCATCCTGAACGAGGACTCCTCCTTCGGGCGGAGCAACGCTACCGGCGCGATGCAGGCGGCGTTGGACAACGGCCTCACTATCGTCTACCAGAAAGAGTACCCCTTCGACATCGCCGACGTCTCCTCCATCGTCAACGAGATCGCCGCAGCGAAGCCGGACGTGGTGGTCCACTGCCCCTACTTTATGGACGCCATCCTCTTCGCCAACACCTTCCGTGAGACGGGGGAGATCCCCAAGTTCATCGCCGGGATGGGGGCGTGTGGCTACACCGACCCCGAGTCGATCGAGGCCTTGGGGGAGACGGCCGAGTACTACAGCAACACTTACAGTTACAACCCGGCCAAGGACACCCCCCAGAACCGCCGCTTCGTGGAGGACTTCGTCGCCGAGACCGGCCATATCCCCACTGAGGCGGCCGGGATGAACTACTACGCGATGTGGGTCCTGAAGGAAGCGCTGGAACTCTCCGGTCAGTTGCATCCGGACGATCCGTTGAACCCGGACAATCTGCGGGACGCCTTCCTCCAGTTGGACCTCACCTCCGGCCCGGCGGTGGAGACCTACCCTGGTGATCGGATCACCTTCACCGAGACCGGGGACAACCCCTACGCCGTGGCGACCATCCTCCAGGTCATCAACGGCGAGCCGAAGGTCGTCTGGCCGTTCGAGGCCGCGGAGACGGAGTTCGTCTTCCCGCGGCCAGACGCCAAGTACTAGACCTCCACTGCACAGGAGGGAGGTCCAGGCGCGCATCCGCCCGGCCGCCCTCGGCCGCCTTCCCGTGCAGGGGGCGGTCGGGCGGGTGCCCCGGCGGATCAGGTGGGAAAACCACAGAGGCGTAGAGGACGCGGAGGAATTTCAAACCGTCTCTGAGGTGAAAGCCAAGTCTCCGTAACATCAGATGGGAGGAACGGTGGATACCGTCATCCAGAGTCTTCTGAACGGTGCGTTGATGGGATGCGTCTACGCCCTCATCACGCTGGGCCTGTCCCTCATCTTCGGCGTGATGAACGTGGTCAACTTCGCCCACGGGGACTTCGTGATGCTGGCGATGTATTTCACCTTCTTCATCGGCTCGATGTGGGGGGTGGACGCGGTCTTCACGCCGGCCGTCACCTTCCCGCTCCTGTTCCTCGTCGGGGTGGTGGCCTACTACCTCATCATTGACGGGACGCTGCGGCAGAAGTACGTGACCCAGATCGCGGTCACGGTGGGGCTGATGACGTTCTTGCGGGCGCTCACCCAGTTGATGTGGAAGGCCCAGCCGAGGGCGCTGCCCTATTCCCTCATCCAGGGGAGCATCCACATCGCCGGGTACAACATCATGCTCTCCCGGCTGATCTCCGCCGGGGTCAGCATCCTGGCGATCGGGGGTGTCTCCCTCTTCCTGAGCAGAACCTGGCCCGGTCGGGCCATCCGGGCGGCCTCCGACGACCTGGACGCCGCCTCGCTGATGGGGGTGAACTACCGGTGGACCTACGCCCTGGCCTTCGGGCTGGGTTCGGCGCTGACGGCCATTGCGGGCGGCCTGCTGATGACGTTCCAGCAGGTCGATCCCACGATGGGCGTCCGCTTCGGCCTGCTCAGTTGGTGTGTGCTGGCCCTGGCCGGCCTGGGCTCGATCCCCGGCCTTCTGATCTCCGGGGTCATCGTTGGTGCGGCCGAGGCCCTTTCGATGTCCTTGTGGGATCCTCGGGCGCGGTCGCTCATCGTGTATCTCATCTTTATTCTCGTGTTGTGGGTTCGTCCTCGAGGGCTCTTCGGGAGGAAATAGTGAGGATCAAAGCGACGACCTTCAACCGGGTTCTATTGGGTGTGCTGCTGGCTATCGCTCTACTCATTCCGCTTCTGATCCGAACCAACCAGTACAACCTGGTCCTGGTCACGACGGTGCTGCTGTTCGGCGTGCTGGCGACGGCGTGGAACATCATCGGCGGGATGGCCGGGCAGTTGGACCTGGCGGCGTTCGCCTATCTGGGACTGGGGGCGTTCACCTCCGGCACCCTCCTCATCCGGTGGAACGTCTCCCCCTGGATCGGGATGATCCTGGGCGGGCTGGTCGCCACCGGCTTCGCCGTGCTGGTCGGTTTCCCCCTGTTCCGCTTCAGGGTCCGAGAGGTGTGGTATGCGCTGACCTCCTCAGCCCTGGTCGAGGTCCTTAAGGTGGCCTTCGTGATGTGGGAGGACGTGGGCGGTCCGGTGGAGCGGTATCTCCCTTATTACTCCTTCTCCCTCTACCATATGCGCTTTGGCACCTACATCCCTTACTACTACATTATGCTCGCCATCCTGGTGATCGCTATCGTCGTCAACTACCGGATCGGCCGCTCGAAACTGGGTTTCTATCTGCGGGCGCTGGGGGAGGACGAGGACGCGGCGGAGATCCTCGGGGTGGACGCCCGGGCGTGCAAACTGAAGGCGTTGATGATCTACGCCTTCATCGTTGGTGCGACCGGGGCCGTCTATGCCTGTATGTACGGCTTCATCCACCCCAGTTTCTTCAGCGGTGCCAGGAGCACGGAGGTAGCCATCCTGGGCATCGTCGGCGGGATGGGGATCACGTATGGGCCGCTGCTGGCGGCGGTGATCCTGGTGAGCGCGCGGGAGTTCCTGCGGGCCAGCCTCGGCGGTCAGATGGAGAGCCTGTATCTGGTCATCTACTCCGTCGTGTTGATCCTCATCGCGCTCTTCCGACCTCAGGGGATCGCGGTCTTCTTCCGAGACGCCTACAGGAAACTGCTCTCAAAGGTGACAGGGGATGAGCATGTCCTCAGAGCCAATACTCCAGGTATCTAACCTGACCAAGCGGTTCGGCAACCTCGTCGCCGTCAACAATGTAAGCCTCCAAATCCCTGCGGGGGAGATCGTCGGCCTGATCGGCCCCAACGGGGCCGGCAAGACCACCTTCTTCAACACGATCACGGGCCTCTACACGCCGGATGAAGGGCGGGTGGTTTTCAAAGGGCAGGACATCACCGGCATGCCACCCCATAAGATCTGCAAGTTGGGTATGTCCCGCACCTTCCAGGTGACCAAGGCGTTCACCGAGATGACGGTCGAGGAGACGGTGCGGGTGGGGGCCTACAACCGGCACGGCGAGGACGACGTGATGGAGAAGGTGGACGAGGTCATCTCCTTTTGTGGTCTGGAGGAAATCCGGCACCAGAAGTGCGGGGATCTGGGGCTGGCCTCCCTGCGGCGGGTGGAACTGGCCCGCGCGATGGCTACGGAGCCGGACTTGCTGTTGCTGGACGAGGCCGGGGCGGGCCTGACGGCGGCGGAACTGGCCGAGTTGATGGAGATCCTCCGGAAGTTGAACAGGGAGCAGTCCGTCACTCTCTGCGTGGTGGAGCACGTGATGCAGATGGTGATGGGCCTGTGCGAGCGGATCTTCGTCCTGGACGCCGGGGAGTTGATCGCCGAGGGAACGCCTGAGGAGATCAGCAACAATCCCCGGGTCATCGAAGCCTACCTGGGAGAGAGGGCCATCCGATGAGCGAGATACTGCGGGTGGAAGGACTGCACGCGGGCTACGGCAAGGTCCCCGTACTTCGGGACGTCTCGTTCCACGTCAACGAGGGAGAGGTGGTCGCCATTATCGGCCCCAACGGGGCCGGAAAAACGACGCTCCTGAAGACCATCTCCGGCCTGATCCGCCCTACTGCGGGGAAAATCTTGTTCGAAGGGCAGGAGATCGATGGGCAGCCTCCCCACCGGATTACCCGGATCGGCCTCGCCCACGTGCCGGAGGGTGGGCGGTTGTTCCCCAATATGAGCGTCCGGGAGAATTTGCTGATGGGCGCTTACAGCCGCCGGGAGGCCCTCCGGACCGGGGTGCTGGAGGAGGTCTACGAGATGTTTCCGGTGCTGCGGGAGCGGAGCCGTCAGATGGCGAGGACGCTCAGCGGCGGCGAGAAGCAGATGCTGGCCATCGGTCGGGGGCTGGCCTCCCGGCCCCGGTTCCTGATGTTGGACGAGCCGTCGCTGGGCCTGGCCCCCAAATTGGTGGATGCCATCTATGGGCGATTGCAGATGCTCCGGGAACGGGGTCTTACCGTGCTCTTGGTGGAGCAGAACATCCATTACGCCCTGGAACTGGCCGACCGGGGATACGTGCTGGAGAACGGGCGGATCGTGCTCGAGGGAACGGGGGAGGAACTGGCCCGGAGCGAGCACATTAAGAAGCACTACCTGGGACTGTGAGGTGAGGAGATGTCCACATCGTTGATCCGACTGACTCGAGGGGTTCCCCCCGCTGAGAGCTTTCCCGTAGAACGGCTCAAGGTATGCGCCGAGGCGGTGCTGGATAACGACGCGGCGCGGGTGCTCCAGTACGGGAAGTCCCGTGGTTACCCTCCGCTTCGGGAGATCGTCGCCCGGGAAACGGGGGCGGATCCAGATCGGATCATCGTGGGTCAGGGGTCGCTTCAGTTGCAGGACCTGGTCGCACGGATGCTGGTGCGGCCCGGCGACGTGGTCTACGTGGAGGAGCCGACCTACGACCGTACCTTGACCCTCCTGCGGCGAGCGGGGGCCCGCGTGATCGGCTTTCCCCTCGCCGCAGACGGCCCGGACGTGGAGGCGATGGAGGACCGGCTGAAGCAGGGAGAGCGGCCGGTCCTTTTCTACGTGATCCCCGACTTCCAGAACCCCAGCGGGACGGTAATGGCCCGTGAGAAGCGGAGGCGGATCGCCCACTTGGCGCAGAGGTACGGTTTCTGGATTATGGAGGACGTTCCTTATCGGAAACTCCGCTACCGGGGGGAGGATCTGCCGACGCTGTGGAGCCTGGCCCCCGAGCGGGTGATCCAACTTTCCTCCTACAGCAAACTGATCAGCCCCGGGCTTCGTGTCGGGTACGCCATCGCGCCGGAGGTCCTGGCGGAGAATCTGGCGAAGATGGCGGAGGATACCTACATCAACGCCAGTTACTTCAACCAGGCGATCGTCGCCGAGTTCATCCAACGGGGTTGGCTGGAGGAGCAACTGGCCCGGCTCAAGGATCTCTATCGGCCCCGTCTGGACGCGACGATGGAGGCGCTGGAGGCCCATATGAGGGGCATAGCGACGTGGAACCGGGTCGACGGGGGGTTTTTCCTGGGGATCACCCTCAACCACGGCGTCCGCGCCGACGATCTGCTGGAGGCGGCGAGGGAAGCGAACTTGGTGCTGACCGACGGGCGGGGGTTCTTCGCCAGCGGCGGCGGCGATGGCTTCGTCCGACTTCCCTTCTGCTCCCTCACGCCGGAGGAGATCCGCGAGGGAGTGGCGCGGCTCGCGTCGGTGGTCCGTGCGCTGAGGGGGTGAGGAGGTGACTGGGTGACTGGGTGATTGGGTGATTGGGGGTTGTGCCTTGTGCTTGAACTTTGAACCCTGAACTCCGAACTCTGAACGCTGAACTCCGAACTTCAAACTAAACGGAGGTGGCTAATGATCAATCTGAAAGGCAAAGACATCCTGCACGGCGCGCAGTTCACCCGAGAGGAAATTGAGCATATAATGGAAGTGGCGGAGGAGTTCCGGGGGCGGCTTGAGAAGGAGCGGTCGCTGGATCTGATGAAGGGGTACGTGATGGGGACGCTGTTCTTC
>DROW01000081.1 GCA_011388675.1 Chloroflexota bacterium
GCTCCGCTTCCCCCGGGAGTACGGAGGCCGCGGGCTGAGGTGGGAGGACGAGATCGTCGCCATCGAGGAGGTGGGGACGCTGGGGACGGCGCTGGCCTGCGCCTACGTGATGCCCAGCATCGTCGGGGAGGCGCTGCACGCCTTCGGCACGCCGGAGCAGAAGGACCGCTGGCTGCGCCCGCTCCTCACCGGCGAGAAGATCGCCGCCGAGGCCCTCACCGAACCGCGGGGTGGCTCCGACTTCTTCGGCACGACCACCGAGGCGCGCCGGGAGGGGGATCACTACGTCCTGCGCGGGCAGAAGCGGTTCATCGTCGGCGCGGCGGAGGCGGACTTCTTCCTCGTCTACGCCCGCACCAATCCCGACCCCGACGCGCCGCCCCATCGCTCCATCAGCGCCTTCATCGTCGAGCGGGGGCCGGGGGTGGAGGTGGAGTACCTCTACGGCCTTCTGGGGACCCGAGGGGGCGGGACGGGGCGGCTGGTCTTTCGGGACGCGCGCGTGCCGGTGGAGAACCGGATCGGGCCGGAGAACGGGGCGGCGGAGATCTTCTATCGGATGATGATCCCGGAGCGGATGACCAGCGCCGCCGGGGCGATCGGGATGGGGCGGGCCGCGCTGGAGGTGGCCGCCCGCTACTCCGACCGGCGCAAGGCCTTCGGGCAGAAGATCCGCCGCTTCGAGGGGGTCAGTTTCAAGATCGCCGACTCCATCACCCTGCTGGACGCTGCCCGCGGGCTGGTCTACGGGGCGGCCCGGTCCATCGACGCCGGAGACGACCCCGGTCGCTGTCGGAGGCTGGTCTCCGAGGCCAAGAAGTTCGCCACCGACGTCGCCTGGCAGGTGGTCAACCACGCGATGCAGATCCTCGGCGGCATCGGCTACACCAACGTCTACCCCATCGAGCGGCTGCTGCGGGATACGCGGTTGATTATGATCTGGACCGGCACCAACGAGATTATGAACCTCATCATCCAGCACGAGTACTACAAGGAGGTCCTGGCTCCCCGGCCCGAGGTCCGCGACCCCGAACCGGACGCGCCGGAGGCGGAGCGGGTGGAGGAGAAGGTGTACGAATAAAAGTGCGACGCACCTTCGAGGTGCGTCGCACCCTCCTCCAACAATCTGCAGGGAACCGACGAGGAGCCTACTTCCCCAGCCGCTCCTTCAGCACTTTGGTCAACGCCGGGACGTACTTGAACAGGTCGCCCACGATGCCGTAGTGGGCCAATTGGAAGATGGGGGCCTCCGGGTCCTTGTTGATGGCGACGATGACCTTGCTGGTCCGCATCCCGGCCTGGTGCTGGATGGCGCCGGAGATGCCGCAGGCGATGTAGAGGTCGGGGCTGACCGTCTTGCCGGTCTGGCCCACCTGGTGCTCGTAGGGGATCCATCCGGCGTCCACCGCCGCGCGGGAGGCACCGACCGCCGCGCCGAGCACCTCGGCCAGTTCACGGATCGGCTCGAACCCCTCCGGCCCGCCCACGCCCCGGCCGCCGGAGACGATGATGGCAGCGTCGGTGAGGCTCACCCCGCCCTCCGTCTCCTCGAAGCCGGTGACCTTGCAGGCGATCCCCTCTTCCTTCAGCACCGGCTCCACCGAGACCACCTCGCCCTGCCGTCCCTCGTCGGGGTCGGGCTTGGCGAAGGCGCGGGGGCGGAGGGTGAAGATCGCCGGCCGCCGCTCCGGGACGGTGCAGGTGGAGAGGAGTTTGCCCGCGTAGATGGGCCGCGTGGCGACCAGTTTGCCGTCCTCGAACTCCAGCGCCGTGCAGTCCGCCACACACCCCGTCTCCAGGTCCACCGCCACCGCCGGCCCCAGGTCCCGCCCGCGGGAGGTCGCGCCGATGAGGATGACCTCCGGCTGATGCTCCTTCGCCAGGTGGGCCAGCAGGGCTGCGTAAGGCTCCACGCGGAAGTCGGCCAGGGTGGCGTCGTCGGCCAGGAAGACCTTGTCCGCCCCGTAGGCGATGGCCTGCTTCGCCAGGTCCTCGACACCCTCACCGAAGACGCACGCGCAGACCTGGCCTCCCAGCGTCTCGCTCAACTGGCGAGCCGCGCCGATGGCCTCCCAGGAGGGGATCGCTGCCTGTCCGCGGAAGTGTTCAACCCAGACGAAGATGTCCTTGCCCATCGCTCACCTCCTAGATGACCTTCTCGGCCATCAACTTGTCCACCAGGATGCGGGCCGCTTCCTCCGGTGTGTCGGCCTCGATGATCTCCGCGCCGCCCTCGCGGACCGGCGGCGGGAAGATGCGCTCCC
>DROW01000082.1 GCA_011388675.1 Chloroflexota bacterium
CGGGAACAACTGGGCCGCATCGTGGAGGACCTGGGCGGGGCGGGGGCCGCCGTCCGCCTCTATCAGCAACTGCCCGGCGGCCCCGACGATGTCCCGGCCGGCACGTTGATGGTCTGCCCGGTGAACCCTTCCCATTGTCGGAAGCGCCTTCAATACGTCGGTCAGCGGCTCCGCTGCCCCCAGCACAAGGTGGACCTGGTGCCGGAATGGGAGGTGGAGTCCGGTGGTTGAAACGTTCTGGAAGGAGATCGGCGAATCGCTGGCCGGGAAGTGGGCGGCCCGCGCCCTGGCCCCCGCCTTCGCCTTCTGGGCTGGGGGGCTGCTGGCCTACGTCCACAAGTACGGCTGGAAGTGCCTGGCCGATTGGTGGACCGCCCGCTCGACGCCGGAGCAGGCGGCGGTGCTGATCGGGGGGCTGTTGGGGATCGTCTTCTCCGGCTTGGTGATGGAGCGGTTCCAGGACGTGGTCCTGCGGTGGGCGGAAGGGTTCTGGCCCCGCCCCCTGGACCGGCTCCGCTTCGCCCTGGTCCGGCGGTGGGAGAAACGGGCGCGGCGGATGGAGGAGCGGTGGCACGCGCTGGCGGAGCGGTGCGAGGGGGACCCGACCCGCCTCCCGCCGAAGGAGCGGGCCGAGTACGCCCGGTTGGACGGCTTCCGGCTTCGCCTCCCCTTCGACCCCGGCCGGATGATGCCCACCCTCGTCGGCAACGTCCTGCGGGCGGCGGAGGAGCACCCCCAGGTCCGCTACGGCCTGGCGGCGGGGGTCTGCTGGCCCCGGCTGTGGCTCCTGCTGCCGAAGGAGGCGCGGGAGGAGATCGGCAATGCGCGGGAGCGGCTGGACGAGTCGGCGCGGCTCTTGGGGTGGGGGCTGCTCTTCGTCGTCTGGACGGCGTGGGCGTGGTGGGCGGCCCCCGTTGGGCTCCTCGTGGCCTTCCTGGCCTGCCGGTGGATGGTGATGGCCGCGCTGGTGTACGGCGACCTGGTCCGCGCCGCCTTCGACCTCCACCGGCACGAACTCTACCGCCGGTTGGGGTGGTCGATGCCGGAGGGGGAGGATGAAGTCGAACAGGGCCGCCGCCTGACCGAGTACCTGGCCCGCGGGACACGGCATTGACCGCAGAGACGCAGAGGACGCCGAGGTTCCCCCTCTTTGAGGGCTCCCTCTGCGTCCTCTATGCCTCTGTGATGAATGGGTGCACTGCGCGCTGCGCCCCTACCCCCCGGCGATCAGGTGGATCACCCGCACGTCCGCCCCGTCTGGGATGGTGCGGGTATCGTATTCCTCGCGGGGGACGACCTCCCCGTCGACCTTGACGATGATGTGCGGGAAGGTGTACCGCATCCGCTCCAGCAGGTCGGACACGGTCATCCCCTCCTCCCATTCGACCTCGTCCCGGTTGTTGACCCGGATCACTCGCCTTCTCCTCGGAATTCCAGCATCCGCTGCCACGGCTCCTCGAAGCGCTGGGGCAGGTCGGGTTGCGCCAGCACCTCGGCGAAGGCCTCCAGCCAACGACGGACGTATTCGGCATCCAGGGAGGTCCCCTGCCGGTAGACGATCCCCTCAATATCCCGAAGATCCTGGGCTCGCCCGGCCACGGCCTTGTGGATGATGAGGTCTTCTGGGGAGCAGAGGCGCACCACCTTCCCCGGCTCCAGTTCCCAATCCACCGCCCGGGCTATCACCTCCTCCTCGTAACCAGGCAGGCCCAGGGAGATGTCCAAGGGTACCCCGTTGGAGGCGCGAACGAGGAGGACGCGGTGGCGGCGCGCGAATTCGACCGCGTCGGCAAGGCGAGGGGGAAAGTGGGCGACGATCTTCCGCAGGATCGGCGTGGGATCATCCACAGGAAGCATCGCGGTGACATCCACGTCCAGGGTGAAGCGGGGTTCGCCCCATCGCTGCACAGCGAGCCCCCCCATGACCGCGTAGGGGACGTTCAGGCGGGTCAGGATCGTATGAATCTCCCAGGCCGCGTGCTCCTGTTCATTCACTGCTGATCCTCCGGGAGAGGAGGGCCATCGCCTCCCGCACGGCGAGCAGCGTTTCCCACCGCCATCGTTCTAATCGTTCCAGGTTATGGCCCTGCCCCCCTCCGGCCCTGGAACGACAGAGTGCGTCGTAGATCGCCCGCGCCTCCTCCGGCGTCATCCGTGCCAGACGGTCCATTCGCTCCCTCTCCACGAGGGCGGCAGCCCGGGCGTAGCCCGCCACGGCCTCGCGCACGTGGTTCCCTTGCTCCTTGAACCGCCTGATCCGTTCGGGCAGCGCCCCCGCTGTACGCTCCACGTTCTCCCGCCTTATGGATCACACAGCCTGCCGGGCCTCCCTCGGGCGCGGGTGCGACGCCCCTTCAGTGCGTCCCGGTCTTCTGCCGACTTTGCCGAAGGGAAGCCCGGCAGGGTTCGGTCAAGCCTACAGGTGCTTCTTCACCACCTCGACCACGTCGGGGTAGTCGATCCCCAGCCGCTTCAGCGTCTCCAGCGTGGGGACCCCGTTCTTCGTCCAGCCGCGCCGGGCGTACACCGCGTCGATCAGTTTCTCGTACTGCTCCTCCCGGTATTTCCGCAGCGCGGCCAGTTTCTCCTCGGTGGTCATCTTCTCCGGGTCGAGCCCCAGCAGTTCCCGCAACTGCTTGTCGTACCGCTCCGCCCGCGATTCGTACTCCTCCACCGTCACCGGCCCCATCGAGCGGTAGGGGACCGCGTCGTGCTCGCGGAGCCCCTTGCTCAGCCGGATGTTGAACACCCGCTGGAAGTTGTACACCCGCTCGGACATCGTGATCAGGTCGTCGGCCGTGACCTCTTTGCCGGTGACGCCGGAGAAGATCTCCACGTAGTTCTGGACGTGGGCCGGGATCTTGGCCGGCTCGTCCGTCATCGCGTTGTCGGGCGGGACGATGTCGTTCCACGGGAGTTTGCAGAAGCCGCAGAGGCCGAACCAGGTCCGCCACATCGGGAAGTAGTGCAGCGCCTCCGCCTTGTCCTCGAAGGTCGGCAGGAGGTTGCTGACCATGTCCATAAAGATCAGCCACGCCTCGTCGTGCTGGGGACCCTTGTTGGTGAGGCCGTAGCCGCCCTGCTGGGCCAGCGACTCCTTGCAGACGTACTCGGAATACTCCAGCCCCTTGGCCTCCATCCCGATGTCCTGCACGAACTGCGGGTCGGCCCCGAACTCCTTGACGAAGTATTCCTTCATCCGGCGGACCCCCTGCCCGGCGATCTTGCCGAACCCCTCGCCGCGGGCCATCTGGTGGAGGAGTTCAATGGCCGCGTCGGCGTTGCCGAACCGGAGTTCCAGCCCGCCGGTCTTCTCCTTGTCGAGGATCCCCGCCTCGTAGCACTCCATCACGAAGGCGGTGAGGGTGCCGAAGGAGATGGTATCGATGCCGTAGGTGTCGCAGTAGAAGTTGATCTCCAGGATGGCGTCGGGGTCGAAGATGCCGCAGTTGGAACCGACCCCGGCGATGGTCTCGTACTCTGGCCCATCGACGATGACCTTCTGGCCCTTGTAGGGGCCGGTACGGACCGTGTAGTGGTCGACGGCGTGGGAGCAGGCCAGCGTGCAGCCGTACCAGCATCCGTCGGGCAACCCTTGGCTGAAGCGGGCCTCCCACACGTCCCCGTTGATCTTGGGGGTATCGGGGTGGGAGCCGAACTTGAAGTTGTGCACCGGCAGCAGGTCGTAGTCGTCCATAATCTGGACCAGGTAGGGGGTGCCTCGCTTCCGCATCCGGTTCTGCTCGTCGTCGTGGTCGTGGATCTCCTTATGGAGCCGGAGGCCGGCGCGGGCGATCCGCTCGGGGTCGGCCGGATGGTTGGAGTCGCCCCGCACCGGCGGGCTCTTCACCACCAGCGCCTTGATCCGCTTATCCCGGAAGACCGTGCCGATGCCGCCCCGGCCGGCCTGCTTGAAGCGGGGAGCCTTCCGCCGCCGGTCGTAGAAACTGAAGTTGAGGCAGCCGATCCGGGTGTGCTCGGCCCCGCTGCCTGCGGCCACCACCGACATGAAGTACCGGTCCTCCTCCTTCTCGGCCATCTCGTTGATCAGCCAGTGGCCGACCAGGTGGGAATCGGCCGGCACGTCGTCCGCCTCCTCGATGGTGACCCGGCCGTTCTGCCCGTCGATCACCACGATGACGTCCTTCTCCGCCTTGCCCTGGATCTCCAGCGCGTCCCACCCGGAGAACTTCAACAACGGGCCGAAGTGGCCGCCGACGTTGGAGTCGATGGGGATGTCGGTCAGCGGGGAGATGGTGACCACCAGCGACTTGCCGGAGCCGGGGTACTGGGTGATGCCGCCGCAGGGGCCGGAGGAGATGACGATCTCGTTCTCGGGGTCGTTCCACTTCGTGTCGTCCTTCACCCCGTGCCACAGCAGCCACAGCCCGAACCCCCGGCCGCCGATGAACTTTTCCTTCATCTCCTCGGTAACCGGCTTGGCGGTGATGGTGTTGTTGGAGAGGTTGACGTAGAGAATCTGGTTGGTGTACCCCCGCTCTACCGGAGGGACCTCGTAGGTAAACTCTGCCAACACACGACGAGAACCTTGCGCGGTCATTCTCCTTACTCCTTCACTCACGCATCACGCATTCACGCATCACGTTTCACGCATCACGTCTCACGCATTATGTCGCAGGTCGCAGGACGCACTACCCCACCACCGTCTCCCACTGCTCGGTGACGGTCGGCGCGGGGGTTGCCTCCTCGACGATGGAAAGCGCGTCGGCCGGGCACGCTTTCACACATTGCCCGCAGACGATGCAGTTGAAGGGCTCCAGATAATCGGGGTGGTAGAACATCGCCCCGTAGGGGCAGAAGCCGACGCAGGAGAGGCATCCGACGCAGAGTTTCTTCCGCAGACGGACGATCCCCTTCCGGTCGCGGTAGAGCGCTTTGGTGGGGCAGACGTCGATGCACTCGCCGCATTGGACACAAAAGACCGCCTGTAGCGGCCCTGTGCCCTCGTCGAGGATGCGGATCCTGGACCTCTCCACGTCGGTGGTCTTAAACCACGTATCGGAGCAGACTTCTTCACAGATGTGGCAGCCGACACACAGTTCTGGATCGAAGGACAGGACGTTCATACTGCTCTCTCCTTATTCACTTCTTCACAGGCACGGATTGAACGGAGGTCGACGCACATAATTCTAGCACTGTTGGAAGCATCAGGCAACTACGATCCGTGGGTTGGACGGGAGGATGGCTCTGACCTGCGGGGTCGATGCGGGCTCAGAGCAGCAACGGAATTTGACGTCTCAACCGGTTAGTGGTAAACTAACCTTGATTCAGGCGCCGGTACACCTCTAGGCGAGTGTGGAGGGAGGGTCTAATGGCCGAGGAGCGCAAAAAGGTTGTCTGTATCGAGGACGAGCCGGAAATGATCGACCTGATCCGGCTTATTCTGAGCCGCAAAGGGTTTGAACTGATCGGCGCCGTGGGTGGGCAGGAGGGGCTTGAAACGGTACGCCGGGTGAAGCCCGACCTGGTTCTGCTGGACCTGATGATGCCGGATATGGACGGCTGGGAAGTGTACCAGCAGATGAAAGCCGACGAGGAACTGAAGGACATTCCGGTCATCGTCGTCACGGCGAAGGCCCAAAGCATCGACAAAGTGCTGGGCCTCCACATCGCGAAAGTGGATGATTACATTACCAAACCCTTTGGGCCGCAGGAACTGTTGGAGAGCGTGTATCGCATCCTGGGGATGGAACAGCAGGGTTAACCTTCACCCCTGGCCCTCTGATCCCCGAGAGGCCAGTCTAAGCGGTGGTGGGAGATACGCCCCACCACCGCTTTGGCTCATATCCTTTGGCGAGACTTTGAGCAGGGTGTGAGGAGGCAGTGGGAAGCGTACTTGGAGCAGGTCCTTTCTTACTCCTTTTCGTCGTCACGGCGTTGGTGTTCAACTTTCTGAACGGTTTCAACGATAGTGCCAGCACGGTGGCGACGCTGATCTCCTCGCGGGCGATGTCGCCGCGGGCAGCGCTCTTGCTTAGCGCGGTGGCGAACTTCGCCGGTCCGTTCCTCTTCGGCGTCGCCGTGGCGACGACCATCGGCCGCGAGGTCATCGCCGAGGAGGCGGCTACGATCCCCGCCGTCCTGGCCGCCCTTGTGGGCGCGATCGGATGGAACCTGATCACCTGGTTGCTCGGCATTCCCTCCAGTTCGTCCCACGCACTGGTGGGAGGGTTGGTCGGCGCAGCGGCCATCAGTTACGGGTTCGACGCCATCCTGTTGCCTGGCCTGGGGAAGATCCTCGTCGCTCTCTTCGTCTCCCCCATCGCAGGGATGCTGGCGGGCTATCTCCTGATGAAGACCACCCTCTTCCTGGCTCGCGGAGCGACGCCCCGCATCAACATGTTCTTCCGGCGTGCCCAGGTCGTGACGGCGACGGCGCTGGCGCTGAGCCACGGCACCAACGATGCCCAGAAGACGATGGGGATCATCACGATGGGGTTGCTCGCTGGCGGCGTGTTGCACCACTTCCACGTGCCCACCTGGGTGATCATCGCCTGCGCCGGTGCAATGGCGCTGGGGACGATGATGGGGGGGTGGCGGATCATCCACACGCTGGGCGGTAAATTCTACAAGATCCGCCCCATCCACGGCTTCACCTCCCAGATCGCCTCCGCAACGGTGATCTTGGTCGCGGCGCTGGTCGGCGGGCCGGTGAGCACAACCCACGTGGTGAGCAGCGCGATCCTCGGCGTAGGAGCGGCAGAGCGGGTGAATAAGGTGCGGTGGACCGTCGTGGGCCACATCGTGACCGCCTGGTTGTTGACGATCCCGGCGGCAGCACTGATGGCGATGCTCAGTTACACCCTGATAGAGAGGTTGTTTTGAGATGGGATGGCTGAAACGGGCTTTCAAACGACGTCCAGATCGATTCATCGAACTCCTCCTCCAGCAGGCTGAGTTCACCGTCCGGGGTATGGAAGCGCTGTACGCCTACCTGGAGGAGCCGTCGCAGGAAAAGGCCGACGAGGTAACGCGGTTGGAGAAAGAAGCGGACGAGGTGCGGCGTATCCTGATCGACGAACTGAACCGTACCTTCGTCACCCCGATCGATCGAGAGGACATCCACGCCCTCTCCCGGACCATCGACGACGTGCTGGACTACGCATACACCACCGTGGGGGAGATGCAGATCCTGGAGGTGGAACCCAACAACTACCTGAAGCGGATGGTCTCCCTGCTGGGAGACGCGGCGAGAGAGATCCACCTCGGTGTGCTGCGCCTCACCGACCACCCCGCTGTGGCGGAGGACCACGCGGTGCGGGCCAAGGCGCTGGAGAACCGTGTGGAATGGGTCTACCGGGAGGCGCTGGCCGATCTGTTCCACGGGCCACGGGACGTGGACCACATCGTGGAGATGCTCAAACTGCGGGAGATCTATCGGCACCTCAGCAACGCGGCCGACCGGGGGGACGAGGCGGCCAACGTGATCACCGACATCGTCGTCAAAATGACCTGACCGCACGCGCGCGGTTTGCTCGGAACGCGCTGGTTCCGCCCCCCCTGCCGAGAGGGCAGGGGATTGCTGTCTGTCGTCCCTCCGATTCCCCGTTGCCGTCTCTTCCCGCCCCGGCCCGACGCGATCGGCCTACGCCAAATGGCGGGGTCGTGGACGGGCCAGATCCCCCTGGTTGAGCCACCGCTCCTCCGCTACAATGACGGTGCAGGTTAGCGAAGGGAGGAGGCGGCAAGATGATGATGGGGTTCGGTTTTTGGGGAATGTTGCTGTTCTGGGGGCTTTTCCTGGCCCTTGTCGTGGGCGGGCTGGTGTTCCTGCTTCGTCAGGCCACCGGAACGCGATCCCCCACCGGAAGGGGGGACGGGGCCGCCCTGCGGATATTGGACGAGCGATTCGCCCGCGGGGAGATCGGCCGGGAGGAGTACGAGAGGATTCGGGCGGTGCTGGAGCGGTAGCGGACGGTCCGCCCCTCGGCGTGCTCCCGTCGCCGAGGGAAAGAGACACCCCACGCATCACACGGATGCGCGGGGTGTAAATCGGATCGGTCGCACCGGCTATTCGACCTTCAGGATGCGGAACCGAAGGACACCTGCAGGCGCTTCGACCGTGACCACGTCCCCGACCCGATGCCCCAGAAGGGCCTGGCCCAGCGGGGATTCGTAGGAAATACGGCCGTTGCTGGGATCCGCCTCGGCGGGGCCCACCAGGCGGAACGTCTCCGGTCCCTCCTCTCCGTCCTCCACGACGGTTACCCGACTGCCCAATCGGACCTCCCCCGTGGGCGCTTCCTCTTCGATGACCACCGCGTTCCTCAAAAGGGCCTCGATCTCCTGGATCCGGCCCTCCAGGAAGCCTTGCTCTTCTTTCGCGGCGATGTAATCGGCGTTCTCCGAGAGGTCGCCTTGCTGGATCGCCTTTCGCAGCCGTTCGGCCAGCGCAGGCCGACGGACGTTGACCAGTTCGTCCAGTTCCTTCTTCAGTCGCTCGATTCCCTCGGGGGTCAGGTATACCGCTTCACTTCGTTCCATTCACCTCCTCCTCAATAGTCGAACCGACTCATCGGCCGCCGGAGAGCCGGGCCCAGAGGGGTGGGCCGAGCACCAGCAGGCCCACAGCGACCGAGACGATCGCGCTCAGCAACACCGCGCCCGCGGTGACGTCCTTCGCGACCCTGGCAAGGGGGTGGTAGTCGGGGCTGACCAGATCCACCAGTGCTTCCGCCACCGTGTTGAGCATCTCGCCCACCAGCACGAAGCCGATGGTCAGTGCCAGGATGGCCCAGCGGGCCGTCGACAGATTCAGCCATACCCCCAGCGCGACGACAACGGCCGCGATGGTCAGATGGATGCGCATATTTCGCTGGGTGCGGACGGCGTATCCGAGACCGGCAAAAGCGCACCGGAAACTCTCCAGCAGGTTGCGACTGCGCATAGCCGTTCCCCGTTTCTGGCTGTCCTTCCCCCTTGCTCACTCCGGCAGGTTGACTTGGACGTCCAGCGCGTTGAGGATCGCCTTCTGTGCCGCCCACATCCTCCCTCGCTCCGGCTCCGATTGGTCGTCATATCCCAGCAGGTGGAGCACGCCGTGGACGACCAGGAGCTGGAGTTCGGCCTCCACCGTATGGCCTGCCTGCTCTGCCTGCTCCCGCGCGCGGGGATAGGAGATCACCACGTCGCCCAGGTAGCGGGGGAAACCGGGCGCGCCAACGAACGGCCCCCGTGTCTCGTCCGGGAAGGCCAGCACGTCGGTCGGTTTGTCCACCCCGCGGAACCGGCGGTTCAGTTCCCGCAGCGAGTCGTCGTCGGAAACGACGATGGCCACCTCGACCGAGGGGGCGTTCTGATGGATCAGCGTCGCCCGCGCCGCCCGGCTCAGAAGGTCCTTCTCGACGGGCCAATCTCCTTCTACGTGTACCTCAATCCAGTACGGCTGTTTCATTCTTCCCCTCAAACTCTGCCTGCAACGGAGCCTCGGCGCCAACCGGCCGCTCTTCGTGCTCCGTCCGCTGCTCCTCCTTCGCCTCCGGGTACTGGACGCGGGGGTGGAACATGCCTTTCAGCGTCGAGATGAACGAATCCCGCACCCGCTTCAACTCTCGCATCGTGATCGGGCATTCGTCCAACTGACCGGAGCGTAGAATGTTCTCGAACACCTCGTCCACCACCACCGCCAGTTCCTCCGGCGTCTTGGGCTGTCGGGCGCGGACCGCCGCCTCGCAGGAGTCGGCCAGCATCACCAGGGCCGTCTCCTTGCTCTGTGGCTTGGGGCCGCGGTGGTGGAAGTCTGCCTCGTTCACCAGTTCCGGATCTCCGACCAGTTCTAGGGCCCGCTCGTACTGGAAACCGGCCCGGCGGGTGCCGTGGTGTTCGGGGATGAACGCCCGCACGCGGGCGGGGAGCCGGTACCGGCGGGCCAGTTCTAACCCGTCTTGCACGTGCCCGGTGATGATCTCCGCACTCGTGTACGGGTCCAGCCGGGTGTGCGGATTGACCCCGCCCATCTGGTTCTCGATGAAAAAATAGGGGCGGGTGATCTTGCCGATGTCGTGATAGTAGGCTCCTACCCGGGTCAACAGCGGGTCGGCCCCGATTAACTCCGCCGCCTGCTCGGCGAGGTTGGCGACCATCAGGGAGTGGTGGTAGGTTCCCGGGGCCTCCTGTAACAGCCGCCGGAGCAGCGGGTGGTCCGGGCGGCTCAGTTCGATGAGGCGGAAGGTGGTGATGATGTCGAAGAGGGGACCTATGACGAAAAGGCCGCCCAGGGCCATACTGGCGGAGACGAGCCCGTTGGTCGCTGCCACCAGGAGGCGGAGCCCTACCTCTACCAGATCGCGCTCTTCCAGCGGCAGGTAGAACCCCAGCAGCACCGCCAGATGGGCCAGGGAGACGAGCAAGGCGCTGCGGAAGAGCACCCCCAGCCGGTCCACCCGCCGCATCGCCAGCGTCGCCGTCAGGCCGCCGACGATGGCGTAGGTAGCCAGTTCCAGCGATCCGTTGCCGACCAGCCCGACCACACCGCCCATCAGGACGCTGACGATGAAACTGACCTGCGGGCCCAACGTGGCCGTGATCAGCATACTCAGGGCGGGCGCGGGGAAGAGATAGCGCAACACCGTTCGATCGGGCACCAGCAGGCGGGCCAGCAGGAGGAAGAGGAGCAGGAGCAGGACGAGGAGCAGGAGTTTCCGACCCTCCCAGAGCACGTCCGGCTGGAAGCGGGCCAGAAAGACCCCAAGAAGCAGGACCCCTACCAGGGCGAGGATCCCGTCCCCGGCGATGTCGGCCCAGTTCGTCCGGGATTGCTGGAGGCCGAGGGCCTGGAGCGCTTCCAGGTCCAGGGCGGTGACCTGCTCTCCCTCGCGGACGATGACCTCACCGGCCTTGATCGAGCGGAAGGTCGGTTCCACTTCCTCCTGGGCCCGCTCCTGGGCTGCCCGCGTCGCCTCGGCATCGTAGAACGAGTTGGGGACGATGAGACGCTGGACCAGTGCCACCGTCACTCGCGTCTCCTCGGCGGAGAGATCCAGCCCCACCAGCGATCCCACCCTCTTGCGGGCCTCGTCCAGTTGGTCCTCCCGCACGCCTTGCCGCATCATCTCGCCGAGGGTGTCCAGCACCTCCAATTGAACCCGCCCCCAGGATTCCTCGGGGAGAGCGAGGAGGGCGTCGGCGTCGGCGGGGGGCAGGTCGGCAAGTTCGGGCACAGCCAGCGTCCAGGCCCGTTTCTGGGCCAGCGTGGCGTAGGGGTCCGCCCGGACGGAGGTGAGGTAATCCATTATCTGCCGGGCCCGTTCCAGTTGCTCCCGGGCGATCTCGGCGTCCGGAAGCGTATAGACCGGTTCCACCGCCTCTGCCGCACGGCGCCGCTGCTCGGCGGTGAGGATGGTGCTTTTGAAGGAGATCTGCCGTGGGGAGCGAATGTCCCGTGGGGCAACGTCCCCTACTTCCAACACCAACCGTCGGGAGGGGAGAAGAGGGAAGGCGAGGATCAGGGTGGCGACGACGGTCAACCCGAGGGCCGCCAGCACCACTCGAACCCAGGCCCCTGTTCCCTTCCGGGATGAACGGCTCATCTCTGCCCGGCCTCCGTCCGCCCTGGCCCGCAGGCAACGCAGGGGCGACCCGACGGATCGCCCCTGCTTACGCCGTGCGCCACTTCTGGTTCCTGACCTGCGGGACCTACTCGGACAGGAGCTCTCTCACGACCTCGTTGACCAGCCGTCCGTCGGCCCGACCTTTCATCTGCGGCATCAGCACCCGCATCACCGCGCCCAGGTCTCGAAGGCTGGAGGCGCCGACCTGGGCGATGACCTCGCGGGCCTCGGCCGCGATCTCTTCGCGGGTCAACATTCGCGGCAGGTAGGATTCCAGGATGGCCAGTTCGGCCTCCTCCTCCGCCAGCCGCTCCGGCCGATCGGCTCCTCGAAGTTCCTCGATCGTCTCTTTCCGTCGCCTGACCTCTTTCTGGAGCACGGAGACGACGGTGGCTTCGTCCAGTTCTCCCCCGTGCTCCACCTCAGCCAGTTGAATGGCCGTCAGGCACATTCGGATGACCGCCTTGCGTCGCTCGTCCCTCGCGCGCAGGGCTTCCTTAAGATCTTCCTGCAACCGGGCTTTCAGGCCCAACGGACACCCCCTCGATTACAGTTCGCCGATCCGCCGGAGATACTTCATCGTGGTCCGGCGGCTCTTGCGCAACTTGGCCGCCTTCTTCCGCTTGCGAATGACGGTGGGCGGCTCATAGAATCGTCGGCGGCGGATCTCCGAAAGAATGCGGTCGTTCTGCACCTTTTTGTTGAATCGGCGCAGAAGAGAATCGATGGATTCCCCTTCCTCTGCAACCACGCGCGTCACTACCTATCTCACCTCCTCCCTGTGCAAGGTTGATGGAACGCCTCACATTATAATGGCAGGGTAGAAGGTTGTCAAGGTGACGACGGGGGAGGGCTGGTGGACACCTTCGTTCCCAAACTGAAGCGCACCCACGGGGTGCGCTTCAGAATTTGTAAAGAATCCCCAATTCCTGTACACTTCTTTATCGGGATGGGTTCCGATCGTCTTCTCATCATCGGGGTCATCGGTGGCTCCTCCGCCACGCCGGAGGAGGCGGCCGCGGCGGAGGCCGTGGGGTACGGCCTGGCCCGCGCCGGGGCTGTCCTGGTCTGCGGCGGGCGCACCGGTATAATGGAAGCAGCCTGCCGCGGAGCCAAGCGGGCCGGCGGCCTCACCGTCGGTATCCTCCCCGGCACCGATCCGACGGAGGCCAACCCCTACGTCGACCTGCCCATCGTCACCGGGATGGGGGAGGCCCGCAACGTCATCATCGTCCGCACCGCCCACGCCGTCATCGCCATCGGCGGCAGTTACGGCACCCTCAGCGAACTGGGCCACGCCCTCAGCCTGGGTAAACCGGTGGTCGGGCTTGGAACCTGGCAGGTGGAGCGCGATGGTCATCCTCCTGCCCCTATCTACCGCGCCAGGACCCCCGAGGAGGCGGTCACGTTGGCCCTCTCCCTCGCCAAGCAAAGGAGGAAGTGACCGTGGAAATCGACTGGAAAGCCATCACCGACGAGGCGGTCCGTCACCTTCAGGCCCTCATCCGCATCGATACGACCAATCCGCCTGGCAACGAGAAGGCGGCCGCCGACTACCTGGCGGAGGTCCTCTCCGCCGAGGGGTACGACCCGGTGGTGCTGGAGTCCGCCCCGGGCCGCGGGAACGTCGTCGCCCGCTACCGTGGCAGCGGGGAGGCCCCGCCGATCCTGCTCATCTCCCACCTGGACGTGGTCCCGGCGGAGCCAGAGCACTGGGAGCACGATCCCTTCGGCGGCGACGTGGTCGATGGGATGGTCTGGGGCCGGGGCGCGCTCGATATGAAATCGATCGTCGTGATGCAGTTGATGACGATGCTGCTTCTGGCCCGTGGCAGGGTTCCCCTGGCCCGAGACGTCATCTTCGCCGCCACCGCCGACGAGGAGATGGGCGGGCGGTACGGAGCGGGGTTCCTGGTGGATCACCACCCCGATCTCATCCGGGCCGGGCACGCGCTGACCGAGTTCGGCGGCTTTCCGGTGGAGATGGGGGGGCGAAGGATCTATCTCTGTCAGGTGGCGGAGAAGGGGATCTGTTGGGTGCGGATGCGGGCGCGGGGCAAGCCGGGCCACGGCTCCACCCCCCATCGGGACAACGCGGTGGTCAAACTGGCCGCGGCGGTAGCGAAACTGGGCCGCACCGACCTGCCTTTCCACCGGACCGACGCCGCAGCGGAGATGTTCGAGGGGATGGCCCGCGCCGTCGGCGGGGTACAGGGGCTGGTCCTGCGGCTCCTCCTCAACCCGACCCTCAGCCCACTGATCCTTCGCCTCCTCCCCGAACCCCGCCTTACCAACTACTTCCACGCCCTTTTGCACAACACCGTCTCCCCCACCGTCCTGCGGGCCGGTTCCAAGACCAACGTCATCCCCTCCGAGGCGGTGGCGGAGTTGGACGGACGGATCCTCCCCGGCCACGACCTAGACTCGTTCCTGGCCGAGGTGCGGGCGGTGGTGGGCGATGGGTTCGAGTTCGAGCCCATCGAGGTCGCCCCGCCGGTGCAGACCACCAGCCGCACCCCGCTCTTTGCGACGATGGCGGAGGTCCTCCGGCGGCACGACCCCGGCGCGGCGGTGGTGCCGATGATGATGACCGGCGGCACCGACGCCAAGCACCTGGCCCGCGCCGGGGTTCCCTGCTACGGCTTCTCCCCGATGCGGTTGCCGCCGGGGATGGACTTCATGTCGATGATCCACGGCCACAACGAGCGCATCCCCGTCGACGCTCTCGCTTTCGGTGTTCAGGTCCTCTACGAGGTAGTGGAGACCTACTGTGGGCGGTAGCGGGCGGGGCTGCTTTGCGCTGGCTGCGGTGTTGAGGGGGCGGCAGGAGTAGGGGGTGGGTGGCACATTCGTTTCAACGCCCGAAGTTGACGAGAAGGGGCAGATTGATTATACTCCCATTGGCTCTTCTCAAAAACGTTTCGGGAGGTAAACCGATGGGAGTGCAGGACTTTTTCCAGAGAATCGCAGGGCTGGATGCGGAACGGCTGAAGGGGTTCAGCGGCGTGGTTCTCTTCGACCTCTCCGGCGAGGAGGGGGGGAAGTGGACCGTCACCTTCAGCGCGGATGGGGTTAAGGTGGAGGAAGGGGAAACCGCCTCGCCCGACCTGACGCTCTCGATGGACGCCCAGGACCTCCTGGCGTTGTCGAATGGTAAACTCAACCCGGTGGCCGCTTTTATGCAGGGCAAACTCAAGGTCAGCGGCGATATGTCGATGGCGATGCGGCTGCAGAACATCCTGACCTGATCGCCGTGCGGAAGAAGCCCCCGACCGAAGTCGGGGTACAAACCCGCCCCCGGTCCGATGACAGGCCGGGGGTTTTGTGTTAACCTATCGTGGCAGAGGTCGCGTGTCTTGCCGTGAGGCGCAGCGATCGCATCGGGATGGGGGTAAGCGAGTAGAGGATCGAGTGAGATGGGCTCTCTGGTGATTTACGGCGTTCCTCTGGTGGTCTACGCCCTCGTTGCCGGGCGGAGGGGAGGACTCAGCAGGCGGGAGGTGGCCCGGCGGCTGGGGTTGACGTTTGGTGAAAGGCGGTATTACCGATGGGCGTTGGCCCTCGCTTTGTTGGGGGGGATGGCTGCGGTTGAAGTCGGGGAGTATCGTTCCAGGGTGGTTGGTACACGGGGTGAGCAATGTGGTCTCCGGGCTCGCCGCTACGGGCTGGTAGGGCAGTTCATCGTCGGTTGAGGGCTTGGAAAGATGGGGTATAATCCCCTGCGAGGGACAGGATGAAGAAACATCGGTGGTATTTCCGACCCTTCCGTCGGCTACGCTGGAAGTTGACGCTCTCCTACACGGCCGTGACGGTCGCCGTGATGATCTGCCTGGAGGCCCTTTTCTTCCTGGTGGGGTGGGGGATGCTGACGGTCTCCTCGGCGTTCCCTGCTCAGATCGCCCGCGTGCTGGATACGTACTTCGCGCCCGAAGTGCGCCCGTACATTGAGGCCTCCCCGCCCGACCGGGAAGGATTGGAGGGCTGGCTGGAGACCGTCACCACACAGGGGATTGAAGTGGGAGAGGGGCAACGTATCTCGCTCTCCACTTTCAGCGGTGGGTCTGGCTTGATCGCCGTGGTCGATTCGGAAGGGCGTCTGCTGGCTGCACTCCCCTCCGACGACGGCGCGGTGGGGGAGCCCTTCCAGGCTGAGGGAGCGGACGTGCTGAGGGCGGCATTGGGAGGCGAGTCGGACCCCTCCCATCAGTTCGTCCGCCTTCCGGACCGGCGGCTCGTGTTCGCCGTGCCGATAAGGTCAGAGGATGGGCGAGAGATCCTCGGTGCGCTTTATGTTTCGACCCAACCGACTATGCCTGGTCTGGCCGAATACGCCCGTTCCGTCCTCGGGCTGCTGGGTTGGAGCGCGATCGTCTTCGCCGTTGGCGTCGGGATAGTAGGCACGCTCTTCGGCTCGATCGTCGCTCGGGGGGTGGCGCGGCGGCTTTCCCGCCTCGCCCGGGCCGCCGATGCCTGGGGACGGGGCGATTTCTCCGTCGTCGTTGAGGACGACTCGCCCGACGAGATCGGCGAACTGGTCCGCCACCTCAACCGGATGGCCCGGCAGTTGCAGAACTTCGTCCGAACCCGGCAGCAACTGGCGGCGATGGAGGAGCGAAACCGGCTGGCGAGGGACCTCCACGACGCGGTCAAGCAGCAGGTGTTTGCGGCGACGATGAACCTGGGGGCGGCACAGGCGTTGTGGGATCGGGACCCGATGGCGGCGCGGCGGAAGGTGGACGAGGCCCTGGCGCTTGCCCAGCAGGCGCAGCGGGAACTGAACGCGCTGGTGTGGGAACTCCGTCCTGCGGACCTGCAGGGTAGGGGGCTGGCAGCGGCGCTGCAGGAGTACGTCGATGGGTGGTCGCAGCAGGTGGGCATCCGTGCCGAGTGCGCCGTCCACGGGGAGCGGGCGTTGTCGCCGGAGATCGAAGAGGCGTTCTTCCGCGTGGCTCAGGAGGCCCTGGCCAACGTCGCCCGGCACAGCCGCGCGAGCCGGGTGTGGGTGCGCCTCGACTACGACGACGGCGTAACCCTCACCGTCTCCGACGACGGCGATGGCTTCGATCCGACGGCCGCTAAGGGAGCAGGGTTAGGGCTCCGTTCAATGGAGGAGCGGATGGCGGAGGTGGGGGGGTCCCTGGAGGTGGAGAGCCATCCGGGCAGGGGAACCCAAGTGCGGGCGGTCTGGAAGAAGGCTGAGGAGGTGTGAGGAATGGGGGAGCCGATCACCGTCCTCATCGTGGACGACCATCGGGTGGTTCGACAGGGCGTTCGGGCTTTTCTGGAGGCTCAGGAAGACATCGTCGTCGTGGGGGAGGCGGCCTCCGGTGAGGAGGCGGTGCGGCTCGTCGCCGAGACGGTGCCCGACGTGGTGCTGATGGACCTGGTGATGCCGGGGATGGACGGGGTGGAGGCCACCCGGCGGATCCGCCGTGCCAGTCCGCGTACCCAGGTCGTCGTCCTCACCTCCTACCACGAGGACGTCCACATCTTCCCTGCGGTTAAGGCTGGCGCGCTTTCGTACCTGCTGAAGGACGTCGGGCCGGGGGAATTGGCCGAGGCGGTCCGGGCGGCCGCCCGTGGCGAGGCAGTGGTCCATCCCCGCGTCGCATCGCGCCTGATCAGGGAACTGCGGGGGGAGGGGGACACGCCGGTTAACCCCTTCGCCGAACTGACCGACAGGGAACTGGAGGTGCTGCGTCTCATCGCCGAGGGACTCTCCAACGCGGAGATCGCCGAGCGACTGGTCATCAGTGAGAAGACGGTCAAAGGCCACGTCAGCAACATCCTCAGCAAACTCCATCTGGCCGACCGGACCCAGGCGGCGGTCTTCGCCTGGAGAGAGGGAATTGTGGGACGAGGGTGAGGGAGGAGAGAAGGGAGAAGGGAGGAAGTTGGGAAGCGGGGAGGTCGGGAAACGAGGAAGCAGGAAGCGGAAGGGAGGAGGCAAGAGGATGGTCATTCAGGTGGAAGGGTTGGTCAAACGGTATGGAGACATCGTCGCGGTCGATCGCCTTTCCTTCGAGGTGGAGCGAGGAGAAGTGTTTGGACTGCTGGGGCCCAACGGGGCGGGCAAGACGACGACGATCCGTGTGATTATGGACATCCTCCGCCCCGACGAGGGGAGGGTCCGCGTGCTGGGCCTCCCTCCCCACGAGGCGAAGCATCGGGTGGGGTACTTGCCCGAGGAGCGGGGCTTGTACCGCAACCAGAAGGCCCTGGACGTCCTGGTGTACCTGGCCGAACTGAAGGGGGTCAAGCGGGCCGTGGCCCGGGAGCGGGCGATGCGCCTCCTGGAGAAGGTCGATCTGGTCGACTGGGCCAACCGGAAGGTGCGCGATCTCAGCCGGGGGATGCAGCAGCGGCTCCAGTTCATCGCCAGTTTCGTCCACGACCCCGAGGTGCTCTTCCTCGACGAGCCGTTCCAGGGGCTCGACCCGCTGAACGTGGATCGGATCAAGCGGCTCATCCTCGCGCTCCACGAGCAGGGGAAGACCATCGTCCTCAGCAGCCATCAGATGAACCTGGTCGAAGCGCTGTGTGACCGGATCCTGTTGGTCAACCACGGTCGGCGGGTCCTTTACGGGAGCCTGGCGGAGATCAAACGGCGGTATGCCCCCAACGCGGTTCGCGTGCGGGCCCCGTCCCTCCCGCCGGACCTGCCCGGGGTGGCGGAGGTGCGGTCGGAGGACGGCGGCTTCTACCTCACGCTGGCTGAGGGAACACGTCCTAATCAGGTCCTCCAGGCCCTGGTCGCGCAGGATGTGGATCTGGAGGCGTTCGAGGTCGCCTCGGTGCCTCTGGAGCAGATCTTTATCGCCGCGGTGAAGGAGGAAGTGGGATGAGGTTCGATTGGCGCAAGGTGTGGGTCGTCGCTCGGCACGAGTATCTGACCAACGTTCGCCGGACCGGCTTCATCATTATGACGGCCATCGTGCCGGCGCTGGGGCTGATCGCCCTCGTCGTTGGGGTGCTGCTGGCCCCACAGATGCGGCAGATCGGGGAATCGCTTGCCGCCTATTTCGACACCGGGGGCAAGCAGATCGGGTTGGTGGACCGCTCCGGCGAGTTCACGCCTGTGCTGCCGGAGTACCGGGATGTGTTCACCGTCTTCGCCTCCGAGGAGAAGGCCCAGGCGGCGATCGAGGAGGACGAGATTGAGGTCGTCCTGGTGATCCCGGAGGACTATCTGGAGACGGGCCGCGTCGTCGTGATGACCAGTGGGAGCGGGTTCGATGCAGCGGTGATAGAGGATTCGTCCACTGTGCGCTCCTTCTTCGTCGACCATCTCCTGGTGGGGAAGGTGGACCCCCAACTGCGGGCCCGGCTGGCCGATCCGATCAAGCCCGAACTGAGGCTGCTGGGAGGGAAGGAGGAAGTGCCGGGGGGAGCCGGGGTCCTCTTTGGCTTCTTCATCCCGTATTTTCTGGCCTTCTTCCTGGTGATGACCATCTTCGTCTCGTCCGGCTACCTGCTGCAGGGGGTGGCTGAGGAGAAGGAGAGCCGGGTGATCGAGATCGTCGTCTCCTCCGTGCGGCCGGTGGAACTGATGGCCGGGAAGGTCATCGGGCTTGGCGCGCTGGGGTTGACGCAGGTTAGCGTGTGGCTGGGGAGCATCTGGCTCCTGAGTGGTGGGGCGGCAGCGCTGATGGCGGTGGCGGCGACCGTGATCGCCCCCCGTGTCCTCCTGCTCGCGGCGGTGTACTATGTCCTGGGCTTCGTGCTCTACGCCGTGCTGATGGCCGGCGTCGGCGCACTGGGCACGACGATGCGGGAGAGCCAGCAGTTGGCAGGGATCTTCTCGATGTTTGCGATGGTCCCCTATATGCTGAGCGGTTTCCTGCTCGCCAATCCCAACGTCCGCATCGCCCGCATCCTGAGTTACTTCCCGCTGACCGCGCCGACGATGATGATGATGCGGTTGCCGTTGGCCGACGTGCCGACGATCGACATCGTGGTCAGCATCCTGGTGTTGCTGGCCTCCATCCCGGTCGCCCTGTGGTTTGGCGGGCGGCTGTTCGAGATCGGGCTGCTCATCTACGGCAAGCGGCCGACGATGCGGGAGGTGTGGGCCATCCTGCGAGGAAGCCGCACCGCGGCCCGGTCGTAGGGGAGACCA
>DROW01000083.1 GCA_011388675.1 Chloroflexota bacterium
GACCGGCGGGAGGGGTCCGCCACCGAGGGATACGCCTTTCCCACCCGTGAGCAGGAGGCTGCCTTCTACGGCATCCGCAAGGAGACGCTGGGGGTGCTCACCGCCATCCTCGAGGCCGCCGGTTGGCTCAAGGTCGAGCGGGTGAAGCGGCCGATGGGCGGCGGGCGTGGGGGCGGCGGCGTCGTGTACCGGCGGAAGAACCTGTACCGGCTGGTCGACCGGGATGGGGAACTGACGCCGGAGGACGTGCTCAACGTGCTCCGGCTGGCCGACAAGGATCCACGGGTCTTCCGGCGGATTCGCCACATCTTCCGGCCCGACTTCCGGCCCGTCGAGGGGGAGGGGAACCCCTGGGCGACCATCCTGGCGCAACTTCGCGACCATCCCCTCTGGCAGAAACTGGCGGCGCGGGCGCAGGCCCAAAGGGCCGACGCCCGACGCCGCCTTGCTCGTCAGGGAGAGGAGGCGGGAGGGAACCGGTCGTCCGCGACGCGGACCACCGGTTCAGGAGGAGAGGACAACCGGTCGTCCGCAGTACGGACCACCGGTTCGATGGGCGAAGAGAACCGGTGGTCCGCCATACGGACCGCCGGTTTCAACCGGTCGTCCGTCTCACGGACCACCGGTCAACCGATGGTCCGCGAGGCGGACGGTAAGCATGATGATGCTGATGAGGCCGCCGAGGGAGAGGATGAGAAGATCTTCCGTGCCTTCGCCGCGCTGACCGGCCGCGAGGGTTATGCGCCTTCTACGCGAGACATATCGGCTTTGAGGGCGCTGCAAGCCGAGGGGTACACGACCGCCGAGATCCTGGCCGGTATCCGGCGGGCCGTCGCCGGGGCTCGGGCGCGGGGGACCACGCCTCGTCAGTTCACATACTGCGTCCCTGCCGTTCGGGACGTCCCTCCTCTACGGCGGGCGATCACAGCCGACCTGGCCCCTGCCGAGGGGCGGGCTGCCGTGCCCACGGTCGCCGCACCGCCGGGTCCTGCGCAGGCTGCCGTGCTTGCCGCCGCCCCACCGTCGGACCCCCAACGGGCTGCCGCGCCCGCTGCCGTGCCGTCGGCTTCTTCGGCCTCGCCCCGTGCCGCCGGGCAGGCCGTGCCTCAATCTGGTATCTCCCCAGACCCCCTTGCCGAGGCCGTCGATGTGCTGGCCCGCTTCGCCGCCGGGCGGGGCCTGACGCTGGATGAGCCAACCCTGCGTGACCTGGCCCGCCTGGCCCGGGACTTCGATGGGGTGGCCAGAGAGCAGGGGAGCGCAGGGATCGAGTGGGTCCGGCGGGCGCTGCGGAAGGTGGACAGCCGGGTGGCCCAGCCCGCCCGATACGTGCGGGCCATCCTGGAGGGGTGGGAGCAAGAAGCCCACGATGCGGACCGGCAGGTCCTGGCTGCGGCCTCATCGGAGGAAACGGAGGGGCCGATGAAGGCAGAGTCTCCCGACCCCAACGCAGCGCTGTGGGAGAGGGCGCTGGAGCGGCTGCGTCAGGAGATGACGCGGGCCACCTTCAACAGCCGGTTGGCCCACAGCCGACTGGTGGACCTCCGTCGGGAAGGAGAGGGGGTCGTGTGGGTCGTGGAAGTGCTCAACCGGTACACCCAGGAGTGGCTGGAGGCCCGGCTTCGGCCCGTCATCGAGCGGGTTCTTGGTCAGTTGGTCCCCGAGACGGCGAAGGTGGAGTTCGTGGTTTCCGGAGAAGGAGGTGGAGGCGATGCGTGAACGACCGGTTCGTCTGCTGACCGTCGGCGAGGTGGCGGACCTGGTTCAGGTCTCGCCGCGGACGGTGTTTCGGTGGATGGCCCAGGGGCGATTGCCGGCGATCCGGGTGGGGAACGTCACCCGCATCCGGCCGGAGGACCTGGAGGCGTTCTTCGAGGCCCACCGTTCGACCCGGACGCGGGGGCGGCCCGGGCAGCGGAAGGAGGTGGAGGGATGATCTTCCCGGACCTCACCTCGCCCGTGCGGC
>DROW01000084.1 GCA_011388675.1 Chloroflexota bacterium
AACTACCTGCCGAACCCGCTACGGAACCGCCTGGCCCCTCACGTGCGCGCCTACACCGGCCGCGCCTTGCGCCGCTTGTTCGCCGACCTGCCGGTCCGACAGATCTACCACACCCGCATCTTCCCCGGCTACGACAAACTGGCCGCGCGTTCCCCTGGACTTGCCCACCTCCTGCGCGCCTTCACCTACACCCTGGAACACACCCCGCTGTGTCTGTTCGCCCTCTCCCACTTCCTGGTCCTGGAACGTCTCTGATCCCTTGCTTCCCTCCTTCCTCGCTTCCTTCTTTCCCCGCTTCCCACTTCCTGCATTCCGCCTTCTTGCCTTTTGCTCCCTCCTTCCCTGACTTCCCCTTTCCCTTCAATCTCGGTATAATTCCCCCGCGATGGACGATCGATTGATCTCACCGGTTTCCCAGCCGGGCGAGGTACAGTTGGATCAGGCCCTGCGCCCCCAGCGGCTGGCCGACCTGATCGGGCAGGATCGGGTGCGGGAGAACCTCTCGATCCTCATCGAGGCGGCCCGGCAGCGGGGGGAGGCGTTGGACCACGTCCTCTTTTACGGTCCGCCGGGCCTGGGGAAGACCACCCTGGCCCACATCATCGCCCGCGAGATGGGGGTCCCCATCCGCGCCACCGCTGGCCCGGCCATCGAGCGGGCCGGGGACCTGGCCGCCATCCTCAGCAACCTGCGGGAGAAAGAAGTTCTCTTCATCGACGAGATCCACCGGCTCAGCCGGGCGGTCGAAGAGATCCTCTACCCGGCGATGGAGGATTTTGTGCTCGACCTGGTGGTGGGGAAGGGGCCCAGCGCCCGGTCCATCCGGCTGAAACTCCCTCGGTTCACCGTCGTTGGGGCGACGACCCGGCTGGCGCTGCTGACCGCTCCCCTTCGTGCCCGGTTCGGGGCGACCTTCCGGGTGGACTTCTACGACCAGGCCTCGCTGGAGGCCATCGTCCGGCGGGCGGCGCGGGTGTTGGGGGTGGCGTTGGACGAGGGGGGCGCGGCGGAGATCGCCCGGCGGGGGCGGGGCACCCCCCGCGTCGCGCTGCGCCTCCTGAAGCGGGTGCGCGATTACGCCCAGGTCCGCTCCGACGGCCGGATCACGCGGGAGGTGGCCCGGGAGGCGCTCTCGCTGATGGAGGTGGACGAGATGGGGCTGGACGAACTGGACCGACAGGTCCTGCACACCATCATCGAGAAGTTCGGCGGAGGGCCGGTGGGGTTGGAGACCATCGCGGCGGCGGTGAGCGAGGAGGCGGATACGGTGATGGACGTGGTGGAGCCGTACCTCCTCCAGATCGGCTTCCTGGAACGGACCCCTCGCGGCCGCGTGGCGACGGCGCGGGCCTACGAGCACCTGGGCATACCTTACGAGGGCGCGGAGCAACCCAGCCTGTTTTAGATTGGGGATCGCGGAGTGCCGATTGCGGGTTTTCTAATCCCCAATCCGTAACCAGCAAATCCGCAATCAATAAGTCCGGAGGAAGGGTATGGAGGGCTTCGAGTGGGCTGGTAAGATGCTGATCCTCGGCGGCGTGGTGATGATCGTCGTCGGGGGGCTCATCTGGCTGATGGCCCGCTTCCCTGGCCTGAGCAAGTTCCCCGGCACCATCCGCATCGAGCGGCCGGGGTTTACCTGCATCGTTCCTGTGTTGGGTTCTATCCTGTTGAGTATCTTGTTGACCGTTGTGTTGAACATCATCGCTCGGCTGCTGAACAAGTGAGAACGAGGTGAGGACCGCCGATTTCGACTACGACCTGCCGCCGGAGTTGATCGCCCAGACCCCCGTCGAGCCGCGGGACGCCGCGCGGCTGATGGTGGTGGATCGCTCGACGGGGGAGTTGGCCCATCGGCGGTTTCGGGACCTGCCGGAGTATCTGCGCCCGGGCGACCTCCTGGTCTTCAACGAGAGCCGGGTCATCCCGGCCCGGCTGTTCGCCCGCAAGCCGACCGGCGGGCGGGTGGAGGTGTTGCTCCTGCGGCCCCGTTCGGAGACGGTGTGGGAGGCCCTGGTGCGGGGGCGTCGGGTGCGGACGGGGCTGCGGCTGGCGATTCTGGAGGGGCCGGAGGGAGAGCCGGCTGGGGCGGAGGCGGAGGTCGTCGAGGAGGGAGAGCGAGGGCTGCGGGTGCTGCGCTTCGACCAGCCGGTCCTCCCCCTGGCGGAACAGGTGGGGCAGGTGCCGCTTCCCCCCTACATCCACGAGCCCCTGCGCGACCCCGAGCGGTATCAGACCGTCTTCGCCCGCACGCCCGGTTCGGCGGCGGCCCCTACCGCCGGGCTCCACTTCACGCCGGAACTCCTCCACCGGCTGCGGGAGATGGGGGTGCGAATGGCCTTCGTCACCCTGCACGTGGGGCTGGATACCTTCCAGCCCGTCCGGGAGGAGCGGGTGGAGGACCACCGGATGCACACCGAGTACTGCTCCCTGCGGCCGGAGGTGGCCGAGCAGATCAACCGGACGAGGTTGGAGGGGGGACGGATCGTGGCGGTGGGGACCACCTCGGTGCGGGTGCTGGAGACGGCGGCGCGGAGGGCCGCGGAAGGGCTGCCGGAGGGGGCGTGCTGCGGCTGGCAGACGGTGGCGGCCTTCGAGGGCAACACCGACCTTTTCATCTACCCCGGTTTTCGCTTTCGTGTAGTGGACGTGCTGATCACCAATTTCCACCTGCCCCGATCGACCTTGCTGATGCTGGTGGCCGCCTTTTGCGGGAAGGAGTTGATGGACAGGGCCTATCAGGAGGCGATCCGGCTCCGCTACCGCTTCTACAGTTTCGGGGACGCGATGCTGATCCTCTAGATTGCTTGTGGGGAGGGTAAAGGCGGATATAATGGGGCGGGGAGCGGGGGGTAAGATACAAGGGAAAGGGGAAGGAGACGCTCGATGGGATACGTGGAGAAACTGTTGATTCCGGGGGAAAAGATCCTTTTTGTAACCCGACGTCATTGGCTGGCGTTGTTGCCAGCCATCCTGATCGATCTCGGCATTGCCATCGTGATCGTCGCCCTTGCCGTGGCGGGGGTGGTTTTCCTACAAGTACAACTCTCCCTCCTGGTCCTCCTGTTGCTCGTGGTCCCCGTGATCCACTTCTCCATCCAGTTCATCCGCTGGCGAAACGAGCAGTACATCGTCACCAACCGGCGGGTGATCGATGTGCGGGGCACGTTCGACAAATACGTGTCCGACACGTCGCTGGAGAAGGTCAACGACCTGGTGCTCCAACAGAGTTTCCTGGGCCGGATACTGGATTACGGCGACCTGCGGGTCATCTCCGGTACGGAGACCGGGGTGGACAGATTCCGACGGGTGGCCCACCCGATCCGCCTCAAGGCGGCGATCCTGACCGCCAAGAAGGAACTGACCTCGGGAGGAGGCGGAGAAGATTAGGGAGGAGAGGGCGTGGAACCGTTTGTGACGATGGAGGTGATCGAGGAGGCAGCGGCGGCGGTCCGCCGACGGCTGGCCGATTCCCCGCAGGTCGGCATCATCTTGGGGTCCGGCCTCGGCGGGGTGGCGGAGGCGGTCGAATCGGCGACGGTGATCCCCTACACGGAGATCCCCCACTTCCCCCAGGCCACCGTC
>DROW01000085.1 GCA_011388675.1 Chloroflexota bacterium
GCTCCAGTACAAGTACACGCGGGGGAGTTGGGACCGGGTGGAGAAGTGGGGGTGGCTGGTGGGCTTCGCCAACCGGACCATCACCCCCACCTGGGGGACCTCCGGCGCGATGACCGTGGCCGACGTGGTCCACAACTGGCGCGATCCGCTGGTGGTGGCGGTGGGGCCGGAGCCGGGGGCCACCGCCTTCGACGTGAACGGCCCCATCACGGCGACCTTCAACCGGCCGCTGGACCCCGCCACGGTGAACGCGGCCACCGTGCGGGTGAACGACGGCGCGGTGACGGGGACCGTCGCCTGGATCAGCCCGACGGTCTACTTCACCCCCGCCGTCCCGCTGGATCCCCACGGCCGCTACCAGGTGCGGCTGACGGGGGGGCTGAGAGACGCGGAGGACGGCGTGCCGCTGCAACGGGAGGTCACTTGGATTTTCGGCTGGCATAGGGTATATTTACCCCTGGCCCTACAGCGAAACTGAGACGTTCGAACCCCGATAAGTGGCTGGGAAAGGAGGTGAGAATATCGGACGACTACACCTGGTCTTGCCAAGGGGAAAGGAGGTTGATGAGGACAGGGAATATTTAGGAAAGGGGGCAAAAATGCATCGAAAATATATGTCTATCCTTGCGGCGTTTACCCTGGGTGGGATCACACTAATCGGCCTGGCTATGCTGCTAGGTCTCGTGCCCGTACCCGCGGCTCAAGCGATGGCCTCTTCCCAGGCCGCCAGAACGTCGCTTGCCGCCAGCCCCGGTGACGTGGTGATCAATGAATTCGTCGCCAAGGGCACAGAA
Source organism: Chloroflexota bacterium (assembly GCA_011388675.1). Classification (GTDB taxonomy): domain Bacteria; phylum Chloroflexota; class Anaerolineae; order B4-G1; family DUEL01; genus DUEL01. The sequence goes on from DROW01000085.1 coordinate 795, forward strand.
TGGATCGAACTCTACAACACGACCGCACAGACAGTCAGCCTGATCGGTTGGTATCTCTCGGATGGTGAGGGGACCGACCATTTGACGGGCACCATTCCGGCGCACGGTTACCTGGTGACCAACACGGCCAACATTGACTTGGACAACAGCGGCGACGAGATCCGGCTGTATGATGATGGAAACGTGCTGATCGACCAAGTGGCTTACGGGACGCACGGTGGTGCACCGATACCGCCCACCGGTGTGTCGGCGGCCCGTCCGTCCGATGGGGTGGATACCGACGACGACGCACGAGATTGGAACCTCGACCCGACCCCGACCGCTGGGTCGGCCAATGATGCCCCTCCCGTCGCCCTGGGGACCTCACTCATCCTCAACGAGTTCGATAACTACCCCACTTCTGGCAACGACAAGGTGGAACTGTACAACCCGACGACCCAGACAATCTCCCTCGATGGCTGGATGTTGAGCGATGGGGATGCCTTGGTCACTCTCTCGACCACGAAGAGCATCACCCCCGGGGGATGGGTCGTGCTGGAGGAAAACGTAGACTGGACTGGGATGGACTTCTCCTGGAGCGACGTCGGTTACCTGTTCCAGCCCGACGGCACCCGGGTCGATCAGATCGGCTGGGCGGGAGAGTATGAAGACAACACCTTCCAGCGCATCCCCGACGGAACCGGCCCCAACGACGGCTACGACTGGGATTCCTCAGGCGCGCCGTGCCACTGGCGTGACTTGTCCTCCACGCTGGGGTATAGCAACAATTTCCCGCCAGACCTGGCGGTTGCCAAGACAGGGCCCAGCCTCTCCGCCCCAGGGTCGTTCATCACCTACACCATCATTTATTCCAATACCGCCAATGGAGGCAGCAATGCTGACCAGGTCGTCATCACCGACATCCTGCCTTCCGGCGTCGCCTACATCACCGATACCAGCGGTTTCCTCTGCCCCGCCTGCGTGCCTGGGGCCACTGGTGTCTTGACGTGGGCGGTGGGCTCGTTGAGCGTCTGCGATAGTGGAACGTTCACCCTTCTCGGCTACGTCTCCTCCACCGTCTCTTATGGCTCCCTGCTCACCAACACCGTGGAGATCACCTCCGCCGACGGCGATGTCGCTCTGTCCAATAACAGTGACCTATGGACCACCGGCATCAGTCCACTGGACCTCTCGGTCTCCAAAGCCGGGCCGGACTACGGCGTCGCCGGGGAACATCTCGTCTACTTCATCACCCTGGAGAACCAGGGCATCCTGACCGCCACCAACGTCGTCCTCACCGACACGCTGCCTGTCAGCACCACCTACGTCTCCGACGGCAGCGGCATCACGCCGACCTGCGCGTCGGGTGTGTGCGTCTGGTCCTTCGGCGACGTGCCTTCCAACACCATCCACACGTTCAATCTGACGGTGACGGTGGATTCGGGCGTCGCCGCTGGAACGGTGTTGACCAACTCCGTGGAGGTTTCCACGGATACCGCGGGCGATCCGCTGTTCAACAACACCGACCAGTGGACCACGGCGGTCTACCCGCTGGTGAGCATCCACGACATCCAGTACGTAGACGACCCGGCCACGGACGACGCCTCCCCCTATGAGTACAGCACCGTCTGGGTGGAGGGCGTGGTGGTTGCCGGCACGGGCGAGATCGGCTCCAGCGGCAGCAACTTCGTCATCGAGGACCCGGCGGGCGGCCCGTGGAGCGGGCTGAGGGTCTACAACGGCGGTACCTTCCCCGACGTCGCCGAGGGAGATTACGTGCGCTTGCTGGGCCAGGTCTACGAATACTACGGAATGACCGAACTCAAGATCGACGCCGCGCCGCACGCCCTGGATGTCGTTAGCACCACCAATCCACTGCCAGCCCCGGCGGTCATCACCACGGGCGCGTTCATCAACGCAGCCACCGCCGAGCAGTGGGAGAGCGTCCTCATCGAGTTCCAGGGCGCGACGGTGACGGACCCCAACCTGGGCTACGGCGAGTGGGCCTTCGACGACGGCACCGGTGCGACCCGCGCGGACGACTACGGAGAGATCGACGGCGACCTGACCTACACCCCGGCCCTCAACGACTACTACCGCTTCATCCGGGGGATCGGCTGGTACTCCTACGGCGACTACAAACTGGAGCCCCGCTACGACGCCGACATCGACTTGGACTACCCCGTGGTCTTCGTCTACCACGACCTGGAGGACGTGGTCCACTCCGGCGAGACGGTCTACCTGGCCGGGGACTTCAACGGCTGGAACCCCTCCGCCCTCGCAATGACCCCCAATGCGGGTTACTCGGTCTTTACCGCGACCTACACCTTCGACGTGGCCGGCACCCACGAGTACAAATACGTCGTCGACAGCGGCGGCTCTCAGTGGGACTGGCTGAACACCACCAACCGGACGATGACCGTGACCCAATCCTTCCAGGTCGTGAACGACTACCGGGATGTGGACGTGGGGTGGGCCATCCTTCAGTGGCCGCCCACCCTTGCCGTCGAACTGGGGCAAAGCACCAACAACGTCTACGGGCGGGTCTACATCCAGAACGTGACCAACCCGTCGGGCGAGGGGCGCGGTATTGTGGCTCAAGTGGGGTACGGCACCGACCCCGACCCGGCCAACTGGACCTGGTTCCCGATGACCTACAACACGGACGACGGGAACAACGATGAATTTATGGGGGCGATGCTCCCCACCGCTGGTGGCGTCTACTCCTACGCCGTCCGCTTCGACGGGAACTGGGCACCGGGCAACCCCAACGCCGGGTGGAC
>DROW01000086.1 GCA_011388675.1 Chloroflexota bacterium
CCCCCGCTCGCCCCAGGCCGCAAAACCGATACAGCCCTCTCCGGCAGGCCGCACTTGGCCTCCCAAGCATTATGTGTTATCATCCCTGCGTGGCATCCACGCCCACTCCAGACGAGCGAGACGATATGTCGAGACAGCAAGCCGAGAGAGCGATCCTGTTTGACCACGTCTCGAAACGGTTCTCTCTGCACAAGGAACGGGAACGTTCTCTGCAATCCCTGTTCGTCAACCTGTTTCGCCGAGGCGGGGAGAGGCGACAACAAGACTTCTGGGCCCTGCGAGACGTCAGTTTCGAGGTCTACCCCGGAGAAACTGTGGGCTTCGTCGGGCCGAACGGGGCGGGGAAAAGCACGATCCTGAAACTGATCGCCCGCATCATCGAGCCGACGTCTGGGAAAGTCGTATCCCAAGGGCGAGTTGGCGCACTGCTAGAACTGGGCGCCGGCTTCCACCCCGAACTGACCGGCCGCGAGAACATCTACCTGAACGCCGCCCTCCTGGGGCTGAGCCGAGCCCAGGTCCAAAAAAGGATCGACGAGATCATAGACTTCGCCGAGATCGAACGGTTCATCGACGTCCCAGTGAAACACTACTCGTCGGGAATGTTCGTGCGGCTCGGGTTCTCCGTGGCGATCCACACCGAGCCGGACATCCTCTTGGTAGACGAGGTGCTGGCGGTAGGAGACGCCACGTTTCAGAAGAAATGCCTGGAGCGAATCACCGCCTTCCGACGAGCGGGCCGCACGGTGATCTTCGTCTCCCACAACCTGCGTCTGGTCCAAAAGTTGTGCGATCGCGTCTTCTGGCTGGAACGGGGCCAGATCCGAGAGGTCGGCCCGCCCGATCAGGTGATTCAGGATTACGTGACCACCGTCGCGAAGCAGCGGGAGCGTGCATTGATCTCTGCGAACACCGGCCGGGCACTTGCCCCACCCGGCGGGGTGCTGCGGATCCGCGAAGTCTTGCTTTCCGACGAGAACGGCCGCCCCAAGGCGGTCTTCCGTTCCGGCGATCCCTTCCAAGTCCGGATCCGGTACGAATGCACCCGCCGCGTTGAACAGCCGATCTTCAGCATCCTGATCCACCGATCGGACGGCACCTACATCTCCAGCACGAACACCTACGACATCGACCCCATCGACATCGGCCCGATCGAGGGCAGTGGGGAGATCGTCGTGCGGATCGCGCGGCTCGATCTGTACGAGGGAGATTACCTCCTCTCGGTCGGGGCTTACACGGAGCCGGACCCGCCGTTCTGGACGACCCCGGCCCATTTCCTGGACAAAGCGTTCCGTTTTCAGATATATTCGCCGCGGGGGGCACACGGCATCGTGGTACTGCCAGCGCGCTGGGAGCACTATCCCGGCGAGGAGGGATGCGTTGGAGAAGGGTAACCGTCTAGAAGGGGAGTTCTACACCTACCTGAACCAGATGGGGCACGTAGACAGAGAATGGAACGAGAATGTTCTGGCATACTACGTCCCCTTTTTCTCCCGGTGCGGCCGGGTGCTGGACATCGGATGCGGGGAGGGACAGTTCCTCGAACTTCTGGGCGCAGAAGGGATCGACGCCCAGGGCCTCGACATCGATCCCGGGATGGTGGAACGCTGCCGGCAGAAAGGCCTGGACGTCGTCGAGGCCGATCTTTTCGATTACCTTCCCCGGCACCGCGAGACGTTCGACGGGATTTTCTGCAGCAATCTGATCGAACACCTGTCGGCGGAGGAGGCCGTGCAGTTTGTGCGGCTGGCGTTCGACGCGCTTCAGGAAGGCGGGGTCTTCCTCATAGCAACTCCCAACCCCGCCAGCCTGATCGTGCATCTCCACGAGTTCTGGCGGGACGCTACTCACGTTCGGCCCTACGCCCGACACCTGCTGGAGTTCCTGCTGTTCCAGGCCGGGTTCCGGGAAATAACCTCCGGAGAGAACCCTCGCACGGTCTGGACGCCCTCCCCAGAACTCCAGGCGGTTCCATCGGTGCTGAAGGACCTTCTGCCCAGGAGCCTCGACGAGTGGCGCACCCTGATGCGAGCGGAAGCCCCCTTGCCCTCCCCCCGCTCGTTCTGGCGACGTCCGATCGTTCGACTACGGCGACGCGCTGCCCGCTTTCTCGTCCGGACCGTTATGTTCGAGGAGTTCGCCGCGCTGAACCATGCCCTGAGCGCACTGCTCTCCAACGTCCAACAGATCGAGCGTGCCCTGTACTCGGCCTGGGCGAACCTCCTCCTCATCCCAAGAGAGATATTCGCCAAAGGCATCAAACCATCCGGTGACGAGGCGAACGGAGCAAGATGAGGATCGCTGTATTTACCCCCTACCTCCCCTACCCACCCGACACAGGCGGCAAGATCCGCAGTTACTACCTGCTGCGAGCGCTGACAGAGCGATTCGACGTGGACCTCTATTCCGTATTCTACAAGCCCCCTTCACCCGAGAACGTGAACGCACTCCAAAGAGCGTGCCGCAGGGTAACCCTTTTCCGCCTCAAGAAGACCTGGCGGACGCGCGACCGCGTTCGGCGCGCACTGGCTCCCCTTCCCCGCCTGGTGGATTACTTCCACACCGCCGAATCCCTCGCCCAAGCCAGGCAACACCTGCGCGACACAGCATACGACCTGATCGTCGCCGACGAGATCTGTATGACCCCCTACGCTGAGTTGGCGCCCGAGATCCCCCGCATCGTCATCCGCCACAAGGTGGACCACGTCCACTACTGGGAAGTGGCAACCGCCCAGCCTTGGGGGCTGGAGAAACTGCTCGGGCTCGTTGAAGCGAAGAAACTCCATCGTTACGAGCGGAAGAAGATGCCCTTCTTCCAGGCCTATGTCGCCTGCTCGGAGCAGGATGCGTCCATCATCGACCGGGATGCCCCAGGGATCCCCCACTTAGTCATCCCCAACGGAGCAGATCTGAGCAAGTTTACCCCCTCCGGGCGCAAGAGAGCCGGCGACCCCACTTTGCTTTATGTTGGCTCGATGAACTACTACCCCAACATCGATGCGATGCTGTACTTCTTCCACGAGATGTACCCTTCGATCCGAGAGGCGGTGCCCAACGTGCGCGTGTGGATCGTGGGGCACGCACCGCCGCCCAAGATCCTGGAACTGGGCAACCTGCCAGGCGTGACGGTAACGGGCACCGTGCCCGATCCCTGGCCTTACTACGACCAGGCCGACGTCTTCATCGTCCCGCTCCGCCTCGGCGGCGGCACGAGGTTGAAAATCATCGAGGCGATGGCGATGGGCCTGCCAGTGGTGTCGACGACGGTGGGAGCAGAGGGAGTGGAGATCCGCCCTGGCCAGAATATCCTGATCGCCGACGATCCGGAGTCGTTCGTAGCCGCCGTGCTGCGGCTCCTGACAGATCGGCACCTGGCAAAGCGCATCGCGGAGGAGGGGCGCAGGCTGGCCGAGCGCTATGACTGGAGCGAACTGACCAGGCCATACGCGGACCTAGCGGAGCAAGTGGTTGAGGAATGGAAAGAGAAGAGGGAACAATGCGAATCGTCCGTCTCGTAAACTTATACCCCCCATACATCGTAGGCGGCAACGAGATGCTCACCCGGGACATCGTGGAGGCCCTGCGTCAGCGCGGATACGATGTCCACGTCCTCACCGCGCGGGGACGGGAACTAGAGGGAATTCCCTTCATCCATCAGGTGTTCAACTACAGCCTGGACGAGAAAGAGGCTATCTTTCAAGGGGGGAAACGCCTCTCCCTCCCCGCCCTTTTCCGACACCACGTCTTCGACCGGGTAAGTTACCGCAACGTCCGACGGGTGGTGCAGGAACTGCAACCCGACCTCATCGTGGCCGACAACCTCTATATGGCCTCAGCAGCGCCTCTCCTGGCCGTCCGCGACGCCCCCTGCCCGGTCATCGCCCAGGTAGCGGACAAGTGGCTCCTCTTCAACCTCGTCGACTGGGGGTTGGTGGTCAAGCCCCAAACCGCCGTCCAGAAGTGGTTGGTCGACGCCGTGCGGGTTCTCATCCAGCGCCCCCTCGCCCGGCGCGTCCGCCTGGACGGGATCGTCACCGTCTCCGAGTTCATCCGCGGCTTCTATCTCCGGGCCGGTTTCCCACCTGAGATTATGGAGACGATGTACCTGGGGATCCACAACGAGATCTTCCGCCCAGGGCCACCTCACCCACTCAACGACCCGGTCCGACTCGTGTTCGTTGGTAGCCTGTGGGAGGGCAAAGGCCCCCAAGTAGCGATCCGGGCGCTGCAAATCCTGTCCCAGAAGCCAGACCTCCCCCGCTTCCACCTGGACATTTTCGGCGACGGGGCTCTGGTATTCAAACGGATGCTGCGCCGACTCATCCGCGAGATGGGATTGGAAGATCAGGTTACCTTCCACGGGTTTGTCCCCTGGGAACAACTGGTGCAGGCGATGCACCAATCCGACGTCTTCGTCTTCGCCTCGATCTGGGACGAGCCGTTCGCCATCACGCCCCTGCAGGCATTGGGGTGTGGCCTTCCGGTGGTCGCCACGCGCGCCGGCGGGACGCCGGAGGGGTTCACGGACGGGGAAACCGCCCTGCTGATACCACCTAACGACCCCCAGGCGATGGCCGATGCGATCGCCCGCCTGGTGCGGGACGAGGAACTGCGGCTGCGGCTGCGCGAAAACGGCATCCGAGAAGCCCAGGAGCGGTGGAGTTTCGACGCGTATGTGGACCGTCTGCTGGATTTTTACCAGCGGGTCATCGAGCGGTGGAGAAGGCAACGGAAGGGGACGGAGGCGACATAAGTGCGAATCGCGCTCGTCGTGCACAAGTTTCCTCCGACAAGCATAGGAGGCACCGAGATCTACACCCAAAACCTGGCCCGGGAACTCTCCCGCAGG
>DROW01000087.1 GCA_011388675.1 Chloroflexota bacterium
CATTGGGATCGTTGTAGGCGAAGACGCCGCCACCGCCATACGTCCCGCTGGCGGTATTGTTGACGATGCGGCAATTCTCGATGCGGATGGTGTAGCCGCTGTTGAGTTTGGCGTAGATGCCACCACCCTCCCCGGAGGTGCTATTGTCGTGGATGTAGCAGTTGCGGATGGTGGCGTTGATGCCGCAAGCATCGCTGCAGATCTGGATGCCGCCCTGCCCGTTGGTGATCTCCAGGTTCTCGATGGTGAGGTCAATGCCCGAGGTGGTGGCGGCGATCACCCGCCCCGCCCCGCCGCCGTTGAGGACGGTGGGGTGGGCGTCGGGGTCGGAGGTGTCCCAGTCGCTGGTGGTGTAGCCGCCCCGCAGGGTGAGGCTCTTGTCGATGGTCACGTTCTCGTTGTAGGTCCCCTGGGCGATGCGGATCTCGTCGCCGCTGCTGGCGGCGTCCACCGCGGCTTGGACGGTGGAGTAGCAGGGCGAGACCGAGCCACAGTTCCCGCCGGGGGCGACGTACAGCACGCCGCCCTGGGCCCTGACGATGGGAGGCTCTGCTCCCCCTAGCAGGAGCATCAGTCCTGCCAGGGCCGCCGCCCCCAAGACCACGGCGAATGTCATCTTCAACCACTTTTCTCCTTTTTTCATTTTGTCCTCCTTTAATCCTCCAAAGCCCTGCACCACGGGCGCGTTGGCGCGTAAGGCGGGCCCTTACCCTTTGTCCTCTCCATCCTGATAGCGCAACTGACGGCGTAGGAAGCGGACCATCTCTTCTATGCTGGCAAACCCCCATCGGTGGTTGGAATGGGCATCCTCAAGGCTGAACCGCCACGCCGCTGTTCCACTGCCTCCCCTTTGCTCTTTCCAGCAGCGCAGGAGGTAGGCTAGATAACGGGGTGGGTCGTTGGGGTCACCCATTGGGAATGCTCCTTCTCACCTGTTTCTCTTCGGGCGTGTTTCGACTGTGGGGCGGGCAGGCACGGCACATCCCCGGCGTGCCCTGCACGCCCATCGGACTCCTCCGCTCCGACAATGCCCGGCGGCGCTGCTTCGGCCGGAGGCATTGGGCCGCCCTCTTGGGGCAGCCTGCAAGCCCTTGTTTTCCTAAAAGATTTTAGGGAAAGATCGTGAAAAAATCGTGAGAGCCCCACGAGGGGTTCCCGTCCCACCCTGGTACGCCACGGAAAGGGGGACGGGCAGCCGTCGTTTCCACAGAACCTGTCCGGGCTCTGCCTTCAGGCCCGGAAGGCGATCCCGCGAAGGCGTGTGCCCGGCTGCCTGCCTTGCGGTGGGTGTGGGGCGCGGGGTGGGGGTGAGGGGGTAGCAAAGGGCAACGCCCCCCGCGCAAGGAATGCGATGGTCCTGGGGTATCTCCTGATGAGCGTCCAGCCTCCCGGTCGCTCCGGCACGGCTCGCCCGGGAGGCAACGGCCGCCACCGGCACTCTAACCCGACGCCAACCTGAACACCTTCATCCCTGTCCACACCGCTGCCGGGTGGAGGTCGTAGGCCAGGGACATCTCGACGTGGGCGGCGAAGCCACAGCGGGCGCAGGCGACCTCGGCCCGGTTGAGGAGGTAGCAGCCCTGGGTGACCGTCCCGTCGGGGTCGGCGCTGGCGATGAGCCAGGGATGGCAGCGCCAGGTGTTGTCCTTCAGGTGCTTCAGCGCGGTCACGGAGTCCAGAAGCGGATACCCCGCCCGCTTGAGCCGGATCAGTTCGTCCAGCACCGCCCGCCGCCGTTCGCGTGGCAGCCACAGGTCCTCCGACTCCGGGTAGGGGTAGTAGAACTGGATGGTGATCCCCCGCACCCGGTCGGCGAGGAAGCGGACCAGGTCGGGTATTTCGTCCACGTTGGCCCGGCTGATGGTGATGTTGGCGTAGATCCGGGGATGGGTGGAAGCCTCGATGTGGGCTATCGCCCGTTCAAAGACCCCCTCACCGCGCAGCCGGTCGTGGGTCTCCCGCAGGCCGTCGACGCTCACCCAGAGGATGTCGGCGGAACTCTCCAGGGGGAGGGTGCCGTTGGTGGTGACGCCCACCCGCAGGAACCGCCGTTTCGCCTCGACCACCAGGTCCTCCAGCCGACGGTCACCGTCCCGCCAGAGGAACGGCTCCCCACCCTCGAAGATGAGCAGTTTCACGCCGACCTCCCGCAGTCGGTCGAGGGTGGCTACCGCCCGCTCGAAGGGGATGTCGGGCGCGGGGCGACGCCAGAAGGGGCAGGCAGCGCAGCGGCAGTTGCACCGGTGGGTGACCTTGAAGCCGGCCAGGAGCGGGCGCTTCCGGCTCAGGAACCGGGCGGTGAGCAGGTGGGCGGCGAGGGAAGGAACGGCCGATATCACCCAGTCACCCAGTCCCCTACTTACTGCCGAAGGTGCGCGATGATCCGTGGGAGTACCTCCAGCACGGTATCGACATCCGCCTCGGTGTTGTCCCGACCCAGGGTGAGGCGCAGCGCGCCGACCGCCCACTCCGGTGGGAACCCCATCGCCGTGAGCACTCCCGACGGCTCCGGCTCTCCCTCGGCGCAGGCGGCCCCGGAACTGGCCGCGATCCCTTCCAGGTCGAGTTGCACCACCACCGACGCCCCCTCTACACCCCGGAAGGCGAAACTGGCGTGATGGGCCAGCCGCTCGGTGGGGTGGCCGGTGAGACGGACGTCGGGGATGCTTTCCAGGACCCTCTCGATCAGCCGGTCGCGCAGCATCTGCAGGCGGACGTTCTCCTCCTCCCGTATCTCCTCCGCCAGCCGGAGCGCCTCAGCCAGCCCCACCGCCCCGGCCACGTTCACCGTCCCCGGCCGCCGTCCCCGTTCGTGGCCGCCGCCGGTGAGCGCGGGCACCAGGTCCACCCCGCGCCGCACGTACAGCACACCGACCCCCTTGGGGCCGTAGAACTTGTGGGCGGAGATGGAGAGCAGGTCCACCCCCAGTCGATCCACGTTCAGGTCCAGCCGGCCGGCGGCCTGGACCGCGTCGGTGTGGAGGGGGACGCCGAACTCCCGGCAGATCGCGCCGATCTCGGCGATGGGCTGGACCGTGCCCACCTCGTTGTTGGCGGTCATCACGGTTACCAGGACCGTGTCCGCTCGGATGGCGCGGCGCACGTCGTCGGGGTCCACCCGGCCGTGTTCGTCCACCGGTACCACGGTGACCTCGAAGCCGAACAGGTCGCGCAGTTGCTCGACGGTGTGGCCCACGGCGTGGTGCTCGATGGGGATGGTGACGACGTGGTTGCCCCGCTCGGCCTTGCGGGCGGCCCAGGCCACGCCCCGGATGGCGAGGTTGTCCGCCTCGGTGCCGGAGCCGGTGAAGACCACCTCGGAGGGGCGGCAACCCAGGACCTCGGCGACCGTCTCTCGGGCCCTCTCCAGCGCCGCCGCGGCCTCCTGCCCCCAGGCGTGGGCGGAGGACGTGTTGCCGAACACCTCGCTCCAGTACGGTCTCATCGCCTCCACCACCCGCGGGTCCACCGGGGTGGTCGCCGAATGGTCCATATAGATCCGATGTCGAGTTGGCTCCATCGTCTTAATTCCCTGCTCCTCTGCTCCTTTGCCTCCTAGATTTCCACCTCTTCCCCTCTCAACAACTCTCTCCCCCGCGCCAGCGTCTCCTCCGGCTCCTCCTCCCGCACACCTATCTCGGCGTAGAACTCAGGGGTGCCGTAGGTGCGGGTGCGGACCACGACCGGCATCGGGACGGCGTGGCCGAGGATCAGCGCCTGCTGGCGGGTGTCCAGCCGGGCCAGCACCTCCCGCAGCGCCTGGCTGCCCGCGATCCCGGAGAAGACCGCCCGGATGTCCGCCTCGTCGTCCAGGAGGCAGGTCACCCGCGTCCCGATCTGGCTCATCACCTCCGGGTCGATGCCGCTGGGCCGCTGGTCCACGATGAGGAGCGTGACGTTGTACTTCCGCATCTCCCGGGCGATGGTGCCGAAGATGGTGTGCCGGGCGACCGCCGGGTCGAGGAATTTGTGGGCCTCCTCGATGACGATGACCAGCGGTCGGGGTTCCTCCCCCCGCCTTCCCGTCGCCGCCTCCGTCCGCTTCACATAGTGATCGTGGATGCGGCGGGTGAGGTAGTTGGCGACCAGGATGTAGGCCTCCAGGCTGTTGCCGTACCGGCCGAACTCCAGGACGACGTGAATGCCCCGGTCCAGGTACTCCAGAATCCGCTGGACCGGGTCCTCGTCCACGTGGGGTTGGAGGAAACCGAAGCGGCGGAACATCCCCAGTTTCCGCTGGATGGCCCCCAGCGTCCCGCCGTGGAGGGTGCCCCGCTCCAGGGCCTCGTCCAGGTCCTCCAACCGGTCCTCCTCATCCAGCAGCCGAGCGACCCAGCCGTGCCCCAGTTTGCGGCGCAGGAAGTAGAGCGCGCCGACCTGGACGTCGCTGAGAGCCAGGAGGCCGGAGAGGCTGTCCACGTCCTCCGGCTCGATCTGGTCGTAGCCAATACGGACCACGCCGTCGATCTTGCTCCCGCGGCGGCGGGAGGACTCCTCGTCCAGGGTGAAGACCGCCACCTCGCCAGCGGGGAAGAGTTGGCGCAGCCCCTTGACCTCCCGTCTGGCCTCGTCCTGGCTCTTCCAGCCGTACTCGTTGTGCATATCGAAGATCAGCGTGACGGCGATGTTCTGGCGGATGATCCCGGTCAGGAGCAAGCGAGTGAGGAAGGTCTTGCCGGTGCCCGTCTTGCCGAACACTCCCGCCGACCGCTCGACGAACCGGTGCAGGTCCAGCGCGACGTGCACCCCGGTCATCTCCAGCGGCTCGCCGATGTAGAAGTACCCTGGCTCTTCTTCCTTCCCGAAGATGAGGGCGACGTCCTCCTCGGTGGCGGTGAAGACGGGGGAGAAGTGCTCTGGGACCGTCTTCACCGGCCGGGGCTCTGTGCTTCCCTCCTCCAGCACCAGCATCGGCGTGACGTGGATGCGGCCGAAGGTGGAGACGCCCCGGTGGACCCGGGCGATGAAGGGATCGGACACGTCGGGCGGGGTCTTCTCGATGGACGGGTTGATGGCGTCCAGCGCGACGTCGTTGATGAGGGAGAAGAACCGCCGCCCGGTCCACCCGTGGATGACGACGTACCGCCCCACCGCCAGCCCCTCGATCACCGTCTGCGGGTCCAGTTTGACGACGAGCCCTTTGGAAAGGCTCCCGCCGACGACGACCCCCAGACGCCGAGCCTCCATCGGCTCGGGCCGGGGGCCAAAGAAGGCCTCCAGTTCTCGTTCGGGCGTGCGTTCGTCCATCGAGCCACCTCCGCCAGGGGGAGTATAAGTGGAGATGGAGGGGGTGTCAAGCCTGCGGCCCTGAACTCGGCGAAGGCCGCCTTGACATATCATCACATATGTGGTAAACTACTTTACAGTGTAAAGTTATCTACAGGAGGAACTATGCGTCCGGAAGAGGTGTCAGACGACCTTCGCATCATCCGCGAAGTAATGATAAGGACCCGCAGAGCGTCCGGCGGGTACGGCGGTTGGTTTATGATCACCTGGGGGATCGTCTGGGTCCTCGGCTTCACAGCGACCCATTTCCTCCTCCGCCAGGGGCTGACGCAGGCGATCAACTGGACCTGGGGGGTGCTGAACGGAATCGGCGCGGCGATCAGCATCTGGCTGGGCGTGCGCGCCCCGCGCCGCCAGGGGATGCGGTCGACGGTGTGGCGGGCCGTCCTCCTCTGGTGGGTCGCCGTGGCCGCGTTCGACGTCCTCTTCATCTGGCTCTTCCGCCTGACCGCGGACGAGATCGCCCTGCTCATCCTTCTGAGCATTGCCCTCAGTTACTTCCTGTTCGGCCTGTTCACCCATTGGGCCATCAGCGCCATCGGCGTCTTTCTCGCTGTCCTCTCCGTCGCTGCCGCCCTGCTGCTTCCTGCCTACTTCAACCTCGCCCTGGCGGTGCTCGGTGGGGGCGTCCTCATCGCCAGCGGTGCCTGGTTCGTCCGTCGCGGAGGGTAAAGCGTGGCCGGCCTGAACCCGCTGATCCATCAGCCGACTCGCCTCCGCATTATGGCCGCCCTCGTCGCGCTGAACGAGGGAGACCGTGTCGAGTTCACCTTCCTTCAAAACCTGCTGGGGCTGACCCCCGGCAACCTCAGCGTCCACCTGCAGCGGCTGGAGGAGGCCGGCTATGTGACGGTGGAGAAAGCGTTCGTGAAGCGACGGCCCAAGACGTGGGTGGCTGCCACGCCTGAAGGGAGGGACGCCTTCGCCGCCCACCTGGACGCGCTGGAGGCGATTCTCCGTCAGGCGCGAGGCGCGGCAGAGAGGGGGGCGGACGACACCTCTGTGCCGCATCACGGAGATCCGGAGGAAGGCAAAGGAAAATGAGCGAGGCAATCGTGGTGAGGGACCTCGCCAAGTGGTACGGCGAAGTGAAAGCGGTGGACGGGATCTCGTTCACTGTCCACACAGGGGAGATCTTCGGGATGGTCGGGCCGAACGGGGCGGGGAAGACGACGACCGTCGAGTGCATCGAAGGGCTCCGTCGCCCCGACCGGGGCACGATCCGTGTGCTGGGGCTCGACCCACACCGAGAGGGCTACACGCTGCGGGAGCGGATCGGAGTGCAGTTGCAGGAAGCCGCCCTGCCCGACCGGATTCGGGTGGACGAGGCGATGGACCTGTTCGCCTCCTTCTACTCCCGCTCCGTGGACTGGAGAGGGCTTCTGGACCAGGTCGGCTTGGGGAGCAAGCGCCGTGCCGCCTTCGGCGAACTCTCCGGCGGTCAGAAGCAGCGGCTCTTCGTCGCCCTGGCGCTGGTCAACGACCCCGACCTGGTCTTCCTGGATGAGTTGACTACGGGGCTGGACCCCCAGGCCCGTCGGGCGATGTGGGACCTGGTACGGGGGATCCGGGATCGGGGCAAGACGGTCTTCCTCACCACCCACTATATGGAGGAAGCCGAGCGGCTCTGCGACCGGGTGGCGATCGTCGATCACGGGGAGATCGTCGCGCTGGACACGCCGGAGAACCTCATCCGCTCGCTGGGGATCGAGCGGCGGGTGGTGTTCGTCAGCGACGGGGGATGGGACGCGGCGGCCCTCCGGCAAGTCCCCGGCGTGAGCCGCGTCGAGCAGGCGGGGGAACGGGTGGTCGTCTATGGGGAGGGCGACGGCCTGGTCGGCGGGGTGGTCACCGCCCTGGAGCGAATGGGGGTCCGCTTCCGCGACCTGCGCACCGAACAGCCGTCGCTGGAGGACGTCTTCCTGGCCCTGACCGGGCGGGAGATCCGGGAGTAGGAGGAAGCGATGCGCGGGCTGACGAAGTTGACCCTGGTTCAGTTGAAACTCTACCTTCGGGAGCCGATCGCAGCGTTCTTCACCCTCTTCTTCGCCCCGCTGATGCTGCTGCTGTTCGGGTTCATCTATGGTAACGACCCGATGCCCATCTTCGGCAATCGCGGGACGATGGACGTATCCGTCCCGGCCTATATGGCCCTCATCATCGCGACCGTGGGAATTATGTCCTTGCCCACCGCGACGGCATCCCGGCGGGAGACAGGCGTCCTGCGCCGCTTCCGGGCCACGCCCCTCCGGCCGATCACCTATCTGGTCGCCGACGTGACGGTCTATTTCGGGATGACCGTCCTGGGTGCCCTTCTCCTTCTCACCACCGGCAAAGTGGCCTATCACGTCCGTTTCGACGGGCGGATCGTCGACCTGATGCTCGGCTTCGCGCTTGCCACGGCCGCGTTCCTCACCGCGGGCTACCTCATCGCCAGCCTGGCCCCCACGGCCCGCGTGGCCCAGGTGGTGGGGATGGTCCTCTTCTACCCGCTGATCTTCCTCTCCGGCGCTACCATCCCCCTCCAGGTGTTGCCGGAGGCCGTGCGGAACGTCGCCGAGTTCATCCCTCTGACCCACGCTGTGACCCTGCTACAGGGGTTGTGGTTTGGCGAGCCGTGGGGGGACCACCTGAAAGAGGTCGCGGTCCTCGCCGGTCTCCTCGTGGTCGGAGCCATCGCCGCTGCCTGCACCTTCCGCTGGGCGGCGGACTGACCGCCGCCCCGTCCAACCGGAAGAGCGCCAGGGGGTGCGGAGATCGTTGCCCTCCCGCGCCCCCGCGCTTCCCTCTTCCCGGCCGCCCGCCCGAAAGATAGACAATCCACCGAAATCGCGTATAATACCCCACACACTACCGGGGAGTTGAGCATATGCCACGCTTCCAGCGCCCGACTGGCACACAGGACATCCTGCCCGAGGAACAGCCGTACTGGAACCGGGTGCGCACATTCGCCATCCAGTTGGCGGAGCGGGCCGGGTTCGAGCGGATCGACGTGCCGATCTTCGAGGCCACCGAACTGTTCGCCCGGGGCATCGGCACCGCCACCGACGTCGTTGAGAAGGAGATGTACACTTTCGAGGACAAAGGCGGGGACTCCCTCACCCTCCGTCCCGAGTTCACCGCTGGCGTCGTCCGCGCCTACATCGAGCACGGGATGCACGTCCGCCCGCAGCCGGTCAAACTCTACTCCATCGGCCCGATCTTCCGCTACGACCGCCCCCAGGCCGGCCGCTACCGCCAGTTCCACCAGTTCAACCTGGAGATCCTGGGCACCCAGGACCCGGCGGCCGATCTGGAGATCATGCTCCTGGTGTGGGATCTCTACGAGGGGCTGGGGTTCCGCGGCCTCTCCTTCCAACTCAACTCCACCGGTTGCCCTCGCTGCCGGCCCGGTTACGTGGAGGTCCTGAAGGCCTACTACCAGCAGCACATCGCGGAGATCTGCGACGACTGCCGCCGTCGTCTGCAGACCAATCCGCTGCGGGTGCTGGACTGCAAGGCGGAGCAGTGCCAGCCGATCATCGCCGCCGCTCCCGCCATCGGCGATCACCTCTGCGAGGAGTGCGCCGACCACTTCGCCACGCTGCGGGAGTATCTGGACCTGTTGGGCAAGCCCTACACCCTCAACCACCGGCTGGTGCGGGGGCTGGATTATTACACCAAGACGGTCTTCGAGGTGTGGGCGGCCGGGATCGGCGCGCAGGCGGCCGTCTGCGGCGGCGGCCGGTACGACGGGCTGGCGGAGATCCTGGGCGGCCCACCCACCCCTGGCGTGGGCGTCGCAGCGGGGATCGAGCGGATCATCCTGGTGATGAAGGCCCAGGGGGTGGAAGTCCCCACACCGCCCGGCCCCCTCGCCTTCATCGCCCACCTGGGCCCTGAGGCGCGCCGAGAGGGGGTCCGGCTGGCGGACGAACTGCGGCGGGCCGGGTTGAGCGTCTGGCTGGCCTTCGGAGAACGGGGCCTGAAGAGCCAGATGCGGGAAGCGAACAAGCGGCGGGCCCGCTACGCGGTCATCCTCGGCGAGGATGAACTGGCCCGCGGTGTGGCCGCCGTCCGCGATATGGGGGCTGGGGAGCAGGTCGAGGTCCCACTGGAGGGGTTGGTGACGTGGCTTCGGGAGAGGGCCAGCCTATAAAGACCGTCGGCATCTTCCGCCACCCCCGTGTGCCGGCGGCCTTCCCGCTGGCGCGGGAGATCGCTGCCGCGCTTCGGCGGAGGGGGATCGAGACCTGGGAGGTGGATCGATTGGACGGAGCGGACGTGGCCCGGCGGGTGGCCCGGACCGACCTGCTGATCACGTTGGGGGGCGACGGCTCCATCCTGCGCGCTGCCCGGGCCACTGCAGGCCATCCCACGCTCATCCTGGGCGTCAACCTGGGGCGGATGGGCTTCCTCACCGAGGCCGAGCCCGACGGCTGGGAGGCGGTCCTTCCCCGCGTCCTGGCGGGCGACTACTGGGTGGAGGAGCGGATGATGCTGCGGGCACGGGTGCAGGTAGAGACATCGGCAAGGGCGCAGGTAAGGGCGCAGGTAAGGGCGCAATTAATTGCGCCCTTACCTGCGCCCTCATCTGTGCCCCTACCTGCGCCCTTACCTGCGGACGCCCTGAACGACGTGGTGGTCGGCCAGGGGACGCTGGGCCGGGTGGTGCGGCTGGAGGTGCGGGTGGACGGCGACCTCCTCACCACCTACGTCGCCGACGCCCTCATCGTCGCCACCCCCACTGGCAGCACCGCCTATGCCCTGGCCGCCGGGGGGCCGATCATGCCGCCCCAGCAGCGGAACATCCTCTTGGTGCCGGTCGCCCCCCATCTGAGCCTGGACCGGGCGGTGGTGCTGGCGGAGGGGGCCTGCGTGGAGGTGACGGTGCGTGGTCACTCCCCCGCTGCCCTTACGTTGGACGGGGAGAGGGTGGCGGACCTGGCGCCGGGCGACACGGTGCAGGTCGAGGCTAGCCCTCACGTGGCCCGCTTCGCCCGCGTGCGGGAGCGGGATTACTTCTATCGGACGCTGATGGCGAGGCTGGTGCCGAGGGAGAGGTAGGGCCCTCACCCCCTGCCCGGCCCGCCTTGCGGCGGGCCACCCTCCCCCTCTCCCACTCGTGGGAGGGGGGGGGAGCCGCCGAAGGCGGCGGGGATGGGGGCGGTGGCCTGGTTAGGAGGTGATAGACGCTATGATCGTCCGCATGTGGCACGGCCGTGTCCCTACATCCAAAGCGGAAGCATACCGCCGGTTCCTGAACGAACGGGCCATCCCGGACTACCAGTCCGTGGAGGGGAACCTCGCCGTCTACATCCTCGAACGGCGCGAGGGAGATGTCACCCACTTCATCACCCTCACCTTCTGGAAGGATCTGGAATCGATCCGAGGGTTCGCAGGGGACGACATCGAGGTGGCCAAGTACTACGAGGAGGATAAGGACTTCCTGCTGGAGTTCGAGCCGAACGTCGTCCACTACGAGGTGGTAGGGCGGTCTTCTGGAGGCGACGTTCCTTAACGTAAGGCTCGATCGTCCAGCGCGGAGTAAACTCACGCATCACGCAACACGCAACACGGACTATGACCGAACCACTGTACTGCATCAACCATCCAACCGTCGAAACCTACCTCCGCTGCGCTCGCTGCGAGGCGCCCATCTGCGACAAGTGTGCGGTGCAGACGGAGGTAGGGTACATCTGCCCGGCCTGCCTCAACCGGCAGCAGCGGGTCTTCTACGCCGACTTCCGGCCCATCTACTACCCTCTCGCCGCAGCGATCGCCCTGCCGCTGGCGTTGATCGCGGGCTGGATCCTTCCGGCCACAGGCTGGTTCACCATCTTCCTGGGCCCTCTGGCCGGCACGGGCATCGCCGAAGCGGCCCGGTGGGCGATTCGCAGACGGCGCGGTCGGTACACCTGGCTGGTCGTCGCCGGGGCCATCGTCGTCGGCGGATTGCCCCGGCTGCTGCTCAGCCTGGTCCCGCTCGTCGTCAGCGCGGCCGATCCGTCGTTGCTGACCGTCGGCGTGTGGCCGCTGGTGTGGACCGGCGTCTACCTGTTCACCGCCGTCGGCACGGCCGTTGCGCGGCTCAGGTAGAGTCCCAGGTTTCAAGGTCCTGGGTTTCAGACTTCCCGTAACCTGAAACTCCAAACCGGAACACCGGGGCGAGGGCGAACACTATGCTGAGGGAACTCCACATCCGCGATTTCGCCATCATAGACGAACTGCATCTGACGTTTCCCCCCGGCTTCGTCGTCCTGACGGGGGAGACCGGGGCGGGGAAGTCGATCATCATCGACGCCGTCGAACTGGTCCTGGGCGGCCGGGCCGATACGACCGTCGTCCGGGCCGGGGCGAAGCGCGCGCTGGTGGAGGCCACTTTTCAACTGGAACCGGCCCGCCAGGCTACGCTGCGGCCGGTGCTGGAGCGGGAAGGGCTGGAGGGGGACGAGCCGGGCCTGCTCACCCTCTCCCGCGAGGTCCGCGCCGAGGGCCGGTCCATCTGCCGGGTCAACGGCCGGGCGGTGACGCTGGCGCTCTTGCGGGAGGTGGCCCAGGGGCTGGTGGACATCCACGGGCAGAGCGAGCACCTCTCCCTGCTGCGGGTTCGTGAGCACCTCAACCTGCTGGACCGGTACGGAAACCTCTGGGACCTGCGTCGCCGGGTGGCCGACCTGGCTTCGCAGGTGCAGCGGGTTCGGAGAGAGCGGGCCGACCTGGAGCGCAGCGAGCGGGAGCGGGCTCAGCGGATCGACCTCCTCCAGTACCAGATCGCGGAGATCGAGGCGGCTGCGCTGGAGCCGGGCGAGGAGGAAGCACTGACGGGGGAGCGGACCCGGCTGGCGAACGCCGAGCAACTGGCGGAACTCCTGGTCGACGCGCTGCGGGCGATGGACGAGGGAAGCGAGGGGACCCCGGCAGCGATGGACCTCCTGGGGGCCGCCGTGCGGGCCTTGGAGGGGCTGGCCCGCATCGACGGGACGCTGGAGCCCCGGCTGCGCGAGGCGGAGGATCTGATGTACCGGCTGCAGGACCTGGCCGAGGCGCTGCGGGATTACCAGGGCCGGATCGAGTACAATCCCCGACGGCTGGCCGAGGTGGAAGAACGGCTGGACCTGATCCATCGCCTGGAGCGAAAGTACGGCTCCACCATCCCCGAGGTCCTGGAGTACGCCCGCCGCGCGGCGAAGGAGTTGGAGACGCTCACCCACAGCGAGGAGCGGATCGAGGAACTGCAGGCGGAGGAGGAGCGGCTGCTGGCCGAACTGGGGCGGGTCGCCGGGGAACTCTCCCGCCGCCGCCGCGAGGCCGCCCGGCGGCTCGCCCAGGAGGTCGAACGGGAGTTGCAGGACCTGCGGATGGAGGGGGCACGGTTCGGAGTGGAGTTCCAGTGGCGGGAAGACGCTCACGGGGTCCCCCTGCCCGCGGCAGGTTCAGGTTTGAGGTTTCAGGTTTCAGGTTCGGGTATAGAGCAACTTGAACCCTCCAACCTGCAACCTGAAACTCCCGTGAGGGTGGCCTTCGATACGTCGGGCGTGGACCGGGTCGAGTTCCTGGTCTCCCCCAACCCTGGCGAGCCGCTGAAGCC